>CALQBT020000073.1 GCA_943328885.2 Bordetella parapertussis
CGCGATTCCTCACTCGACGCTGGGTTCGATTCCCAACGTCGGTCTGCCTGTGCATTTTTCAGGCATGCTGCTGGCCGATCCGGTGGCTGCGCCGCTCTAGCCACCGGACAGGCAGCGCAGAAGCCCCGTACAAGCCCAAAGTCCTGATCTATGGGGTTTGAGGCTTTGCGTGGTTCCATACCTCTACAGCCCCTCAGGCCAGTCTTAGAGCTATAGGTCAAGGCAGGCGCCTAAGCTGTATGAAATGCGGAAAAGGCATTTGTGATATGCTTCTATGAGATGACTTTCCGGAAAGCGGAATCCCATTAGTTTCTCCAATCAGGTGGACATATGACACAGCGCGACAGTGCAGCGGGGCCGCTGTCTGGCATCCGGGTCCTGGAACTTGGCACCATGATCGCGGGACCGGTGGTGGGTACGCTGTTGTCTGATTTCGGTGCCGAGATCATCAAGATCGAACAACCCGACGGCGGCGATCCCATCCGCAATATCGGGCCGTTCTGCGAAGGCGAAAGCCTTTGGTGGAACGTCGAGGGTCGCAATAAGAAGTCGGTCACGCTCGACATGCGCCGCCCCGAAGGCCAGGCGGTTCTGCGCCAGCTGGTCAAGGAAGCGGATGTGCTGGTCGAGAACTTCCGGCCTGGCACCATGGCGAAGTGGAACGTGGGCTGGGACGATCTGAAGGAAGTCAACCCGTCCCTCATCATGGTCAGCGTTTCAGGCTATGGCCAGACCGGGCCGTACGCGACCAAGCCGGCGTTTGATCGCATTGCGTTGGCATTCGCAGGCATGCTGAATATCACCGGCTTTGCCGACCGAGCGCCCGTGCGTCCGGGTGTCGCGATGGCCGACTACCAATCGGCTCTGTTCGGCGCGTTTGCGGCCATGATTGCGTTGTTTCACCGTGAAGCGCGTGGCGGCACTGGTCAGCATGTGGACGTGTCTCTGTTCGAGTCGGTGTTCCGCTTCACCGACATCATGATTACTGCCGCAGACAAGGTAGGCATCAAGCGAACGCGTCGAGGCAACCTGCACTTTGCCGCAGCACCGGGTGACCACTTCGAGACCTGCGACGGGCGCTACATCGTGATGACCATCTCGAACAACCCGCTGTTCGCCAAGCTGGCGGCAGCCATGGGGCAACCTGCTCTGGCGCAAGACGAACGCTTTGCCACGCACGATGCGCGCTGGATCAACATCACTGAGGTCAATGCACTGGTCGGCGAGTGGATACGGTCCATGCCAGTCAACGACGTGATCGACATTTTGGAAGGCTACGGCCTTCCGCACTCGCTGGTGTATTCGGTGGATGACATCCTGGCCGACCCCCACTATGCCGCGCGCGGCTCTATCGCCACGCTGGACCATCCGAAGATCGGCGCGCTGAAGATGCCAGCACCTTCCCCCCGCATGAGTGGCACGCCGGCCCGCACGATGCAGGCCGCGCCAGACCTGGGGGCCGACAACGACGAAATCTACGGCGGACTGCTCGGAATGGACGCCCAAGCCATTGCTGCGCTGAGGGCTGGCCGGTTGATCTGACCGGCAGCATACGGGGTCAGGTGCTACTGATGCGCTTGCCTTCATGCACCGCTGTCAAATTTTCTCCATTTCCTTTGTCGAGGATTTCAGCCATGCCCTCTTCGACGCGCAGGTCTGTCCTGTTCTCATTGACCAGTCTTGTGTTGATGGGCGCAGCGCCTGTTGTACTGGCATCCGACGGCTACCCAGCCAGACCCATCCGCAGCGTGGTGAAGAGCCTGGTGGTCAGCAACGGCATCATCGGAACAGGCACGGTGGTGCGCGCAGCGGCCGACGGCTACATGCTGTTGGCCACCCATCAGTCGCACCGTATAATATAATTTGGTATTTCTGATATCGCCATTACGCATATCAAGGAGATTCAATTGGATGGTTCCACTTACCAGCGCATCGAAGCCCCGCAGGCTGTCAAGCAGTCGTTGAACGATTTTTTCGTCGTCTCTGCAGACAGCCACGTCAACGAGCCGCACGACCTCTGGCTCAAGCGCATTGATGTGAAGTTCCGCGACCGCGTGCCGCAAGTTCAAGTCGACGAGAAGGGTCGCAAATGGTTTGTGGTCGAAGGATTCCGCAAGTCGATTATTCGCGAGGCACCGCGCGATGAGCAGGTCAGTGTCGAGGAGTTCAAGGAGCGCAGCGACGCTGCAGGCAAGCGCATGGAACTTGACCGCACGAAAGGCGCGATGTTCCAGCAGCGCGGCAACCCCACGGTTGACCGCTATGCAGACATGGACTACGACGGTGTGGACGTCGAGATCCTCTTCCCCAACAAGGGTCTGGCCAACTGGTCCTCGCCCGATCCTGCGCTGCATGTGGCCATGTGCCGTGTCTATAACGACTGGGCGCACGAGCTGTTCGGCGGCAGCACGCGGAGCTTTCCGACGGCCTGCGTGGCGCCGGCTGACATCGATGCCTGTGTGGCCGAAATCGAGCGTGTAGCCAAATTGGGCTTTCACAGCGTTACCATGCCGCCACTTGTGACCGGCGGCAAGGGCTACAACCTACCGGACTACGACCCTGTATGGGCGGCGCTCGCGGAAACAGGCATGCCAGTGTGCTTCCACGCTGGGACCGGCAAGGACCCCCGCACGGCCACAGGCAATGGTGGGGCGATCATCAACTACGTGGTGCATGCTATGAACACCGTGCTGGAGCCCACGGTGCAGCTGTGCTCGTCCGGCGTCTTCGACCGCCATCCAAAGCTCAATTTCGCCACCATCGAGGCTGGCGCTGGCTGGGTGCCGTATGCGCTATGGGCGATGGATCAAGGTTACGACAAACATGCCTTCTGGGTTTCGCCCAAGATGGAATGCAAGCCCAGCGACTACTTCCGGCGCCATGGCCACGCGAGCTTCCAGGAAGATCCCATCGGGATCCTGGCGCGCGAATGGATGGGCGTCGATAGCATCTTGTGGGGCAACGACTATCCGCACATCGAAGGCACCTGGCCCTATTCGGACAGCGTCACCTCAAAACTGATGGCGGGGATACCCCGCGAGGAAAAGGCGATGATCCTGGGTCTGAACGCCGCTAGGCTGTTCAATGTGGACGTGCCGGCCCGATTTCGCACTACTGCGGATCGGTGATTTTGTCTCGCACAACGGCAGCAATTTCGCGGCCCAGTGCTTTCATGTGCACGGTCTGCGGACGATCGCGCAGGCTGGCGAGGTACAGGGTGCGCTTGAGCACAGGTACCAGCGGTATGGCGATCAATTCGCCGCGGGCAATCTCGCTGGCGCACGCCAATCGTGGCAGTACCGCGCAGAATCGACCATCTGCCAGCACCGCCTTGGTCATGTTCAGGCTGTCCAGCCGCAAACGGGGGTCTAGATGAATGTCGGCCTCTTCGCAGTAGGCCTCGACGAGGGCGCGCGAGCCGTGAGAGCCCACCGGCAGCACGACATCCAGGCTGGCCAGCGACTCACGCGCCACAGACTTCGCCTTGGACAGCGGGTGGCGGGGCGACACGATCAGAAGCAAGGGCTCGGTGCTGAGTTTCTGCAACGACAGTCTTTGCGAGGTGGCCAGATGCAGCACGATCGCCAGATCCACCTGGCCGGACGCCAGAAGGTCATACACCTGGCCGGTGGAGGCTTCGTAGGCCACCAAACGTGTGTCTGGAAATGCGTCCACGAACCTTTTGACCACTTCCGGCATGTACAGACTGGAAAATGTCGGCGGCGAGGCG
Organism: Bordetella parapertussis; assembly: GCA_943328885.2. Lineage (GTDB taxonomy): Bacteria > Pseudomonadota > Gammaproteobacteria > Burkholderiales > Burkholderiaceae_C > Pseudaquabacterium > Pseudaquabacterium parapertussis_A. The sequence goes on from CALQBT020000073.1 coordinate 3,731, forward strand.
ATCGTAATTTGGCCGCCCGCAGGCCGACGCTTCATCTGATCGATCATCTCCATGGTGCTGGCCATCTCTTGCAGGATGGCCTCGGCCTGGCGAAACAGCAGTTCACCCGCTTCGGTGAGCGTCACGCCGCGGCCGGTCCTGAGCAAGAGCTGCTCGCCCACCTCGGCCTCGAGCTGCTGGATCTGGCGGCTGATGGCCGACTGGGCCACGTCCAGCACCGCCTCGGCTGTCGTCAGGCTGCCCAGACGCGCCACATGGAAAAAATAGAAAAGCCGCTTGGAATCGAGCAGGTTCTTGGAAGCGATCCCAGCAATGGCGCTCTTGACGCGTGTTGCGGTCTTGGTTGGAGCAGGCGGCATGCTAGATTTGTATTGCTGAAATCATGGAACGAGGTATCAACATGAACGGAAGAGGGGGCACCCATGGCCACTGAAAAATCGGCTTACATCGCCGGTGTGGGACAAACCGAGTTTAAGCGGCATGGCGGCATCATGGACCGTAGCCAATTTCAGGTTGCCGCAGAAGCTGTGCTTTCGGCACTGGCCGACGCGGGCATGACGCCTGACGATGTGGACGGGTTTGCCTCCTTCTCCAACGACGCCAATGAAGCGGCGTTGATGCAGGTGGCACTGGGTGTTCCGCAGATGCGCTGGTCATCCATGGTTTGGGGCGGCGGCGGGGGCGGTTCCTGTGCTGCAATCTCGCAGGCGGCGGCCGCGATTCAGGCCGGTCACGCACAGACAGTGGTCGTCTACCGCGGCTTGTGCCAAGGGCAGACGCGACGTTTCGGCCGCTTCGGTGAGGGCCGCACCCACGGCAACTTCGTGCACCCTTACGGCCTGTTTGCGCCGGCACAGATGCTGGCACTGCAGGTCCGCCGACACATGCATCTGCACCCACAGATCCGCGAAGAACATTTGGGCATGGTGGCGGTGAACGCCCGCGCCAATGCCAACCGCAACCCGAACGCGGTCATGTACGGCAAGCCCATGACGCTCGACGACTACTTCGCATCGCGCTACATCGCCGAGCCGCTTCGTCTGTTCGACTGCTGCCTGGAAACCGATGGTGGCTGCGCCATCGTGGTGACCACCGCAGCGCGTGCGCGCGACGCCCGCAAGATGCCGGTGCGCATCCTGGCCAGCGGACATGGCAGCGGGCCGGGCTGGGGCTCCGGCCCGCTGGGCAGCCAGAACATGCCCGACGCCGACTACGACTCCACCAACAGCCGGCTCATCGCGCGGGAACTGTTCGCCGCCGCTGGGGTGACACCGGCCGACATCGACACCGCGCAGATTTACGACCACTTCTCCGGCATGGTGCTGATGGCGCTCGAGGAATACGGGTTCTGCGATGTAGGTGCCAGCGGAGAGTTCGTAGCGCAAGGCAATATCGCTTGGAAGACGGGCAAGCTGCCTATCAATACCTCGGGCGGGCAGCTCTCGGAGGCGTATGTGCATGGCATGAACGTCGCGATAGAGGGCGTGCGGCAGTTGCGCGGCGAATCGACTTCTCAGGTTGACGCCGCCCGACTATGCCTAGTCACCGGCGGGCTGGGCGTGTCGCCCACCAGCGCAATGATCATCGGGAGAGACTGATGGCCTACTTTTCCGAGGCAATGCCCGCGCCCCATCCCAATTTCGACGATCGCGACTTCTGGGCCGCCTGCGCCGAAAAGCGCCTGCAGTTTCAGGCTTGCGCCGAATGCAGCACGGGCCGCCATCCGCCGACGCCAGTGTGTCCCCACTGTCGCTCCTTCAAGGTGACGTGGAAGCTGACCGCCGGGCGCGCCGAGGTCTACACGCACACCACCGTTCACCATGCGAGCCATGAAGCGGTCAAGCCCAGCCTGCCCTATGTGGTGGCTGTGGTGACCTTCCCCGATGTGCCTGGTGTGCGCCTCGTCACGAACGTCACCGACATCGACCCCAAAGAGGTTCGCATAGGGATGGCGCTGGCGCTGTGGTGGGATGTCATCGGCGGCGGCATGCACATCCCTCGGTTCAAACCCGCTTCCTCTTCATAGGCATAACGGATATGCTTATTTGATCAAAACAGAAGTGAAGGAGACAACATGCGTTCCTACGCGCCCCGCTTGAGCCGACGCAGGCTGCTGGCAGCGTCGCTTGCCGCGCTGCCTCTGCAAGACGCCTTTGCCCAGGCGGCCGCCCGGCTCATCGTGCCGGCCGCTGCGGGCGGCACGACCGACTTGCTGTCGCGCCTGTACGCGCAATGGCTCTCCGAAGAATGGGGTCGCCCGGTGGTGGCCGACAACCGGCCAGGCGCTGGCGGCGTGATCGGCTCGCAGTTGGTGGCAAAGGCTGCTCCAGACGGCAACACGCTGATGCTGGCCGCCCCGAGCCATGTGACCAACTCCGGCATGATGGACAACGTCCCTTACGATCCCCTGAAGGACTTCACGCCCATTGCCAAGCTCCTGACCTTCGGCTCGGTCGTGGTGGTTCACCCATCGGTGCCAGCGCAGGACCTCCGGCAGTTCCTGGCCCATGCCAAGGCCAACCCCGGCAAGCTGATCTGGGCGCTCGGCGCCACAGGTACTTCACAGCATCTGGCGGGCGTGCTGCTGGCCAGAGAAGCTGGCGTGAGTTGGACCACCGTGCCTTACAAGGGTGGTGGCCCGGCCATGAATGACCTTTTGGGGGGGCACGTGAGCTTCATGATCGAGAGCATACCCACCGCCGCGCCGCACATCACGTCGGGGCGCGTCCGCGCGCTGGGCGTGACCGGTGCAAAGCGCTCGACCGGCCTGCCGAATGTACCCACCATTGCCGAGGCCGGTATTCCCGGCTTTCACGTGGAAGCTTGGTTCGCGCTGATGGGACCCGCGGGCCTGCCGCCGGAGTTCGTGCAGGCCACCTACCAGCGCCTGCAGAAGATCATGGCGCAGCCTGCGGTGAACGAAAGGTTGCAGAGTTTGGGGGCCGTACCTGATCTGCGAAACCCGCTGGAAACGCGCGCTTTTGTTGAGGCAGAGTCCAGGCACTGGCTGCCCATCATCAAGGAAGCTGGCATCAAGGTTTGAATAGATGCTGCCGGGAGACAGCTGCGCTGGTCAGCGCAGGCGGTAGCTCGGCATGCGCCCGCCGCTGACCTCCGCGTCCAGGCCCACCCAAGTGCTCTCGGCCGACTTCGGCGCGTGGCAACCCAGTGGACGAGTCCTTGCCAATTTCGATGGTGCCGAGCTGTTTTTGCGTGCCCAGACGCAGTTGCCGCCCTACACAGGCCAGGCGCTGCAAGCGGCCTGACGCCGCCCAAGAAAGACGATTTCTGGCGACGCTTTCAACGCTCAACAGAACTCAGACACCTTCAAAGACCGACTCGACTCGCGAGTAAAAGGGCGTTGAAAACCTGTCCTCAGGGTGGGGTTCACGTGAGGGCGACGAGTTGCGGAAATTTTCGTCGGTTCGGACGATGGCCTCGCCCGCATCGCACCGCATCATGCACGGCAACACCAATGAGAGACACCATGGACTTCGACATTCCCCGCGCGCTGCAAGACACGCTCGCCCGCATGGACGCCTTCATCGCGGCCGAGATCTTGCCGCTGGAACAAGCCAACATCCAGTTCTTCGACCACCGCCGTGAGCAGGCCCGCACCAACTGGGACGCCGGCGGCGTCCCGACCGCCGAATGGGAAGAACTGCTGTCCGAGATGCGCCGGCGCGCCGACAAGGCGGGCTTCTACCGCTACGGCCTGCCCAAGGCGCTGGGCGGGCAGGGCGGCAGCAACCTGGACCAGGCCGTGATCCGCGAGCACCTGGCGGCCAAGGGTGTGGGCCTGCACGCCGACTTCCAGAGCGAGATCTCGGTGATCGGCAGCATCTCCATGGCCGAGATCTTCGAGCGCTACGCCACCGAGGCGCAGAAGGCCGAATACCTCGAAGGCATCATCACCGGCGCCAAGCGCGTGGCCTTCGGCCTGACCGAGCCCGACCACGGCAGCGACGCCACCTGGATGGAGACCACCGCCGTGCGCGACGGCGACCACTGGATCATCAACGGCGCCAAGCGCTTCAACAGCGGCGTGCACACCGCCAACGCCGACCTCGTGATCGCCCGCACCTCCGGCAAGGCCGGCGACGCCAAGGGCATCACCGGCTTCATCGTGCCGATGGACACGCCGGGGATGAAGATCGAGTACTACCACTACACCTTCAACATGCCGACCGACCACGCCGAGGTGTCGATCCGAAGCGTGCGCGTGCCGCACAGCGCGATCCTGCACAAGGTGGGCGAGGGGCTGATGCTGGCCCAGCACGTGGTGCACAAGAACCGCATCCGCCAGGCCGCGCAGAGCGTGGGCGCGGCTCGCTACTGCGTGGCCGAGTCGGTGAAGTACGCCCGCGAACGACACACCTTCGGCAAGCCCATCGCCCAGCACCAGGCCATCCAGTTCCCGCTGGCCGAGATGCATGCCGAGGTGGAACTCGTGCGCAACTACGTGCTGCGCACCGCATGGGAGATGGACCGAACGCCGCACGAGCAGATGAGCGACCAGGTGGCCATTGCCAACTTCCGCGCCAATCGGCTGGCCTGCGATGCCGCCGACCTGGCCATCCAGGTGCACGGCGGCATCGGCTACACCCGCGGCAAGCCCTTCGAGCACATGTACCGCCACCACCGGCGCTACCGCATCACCGAAGGCTCCGACGAAGTGCAGATCCGCAAGGTCGCCGGCTTCCTGTTCGGGATGGCCGGGCCGAACAAGATTCCGCGTGCGACGAAGAAGCCTGCCGAATGAGCTCAGCTTTCACGACCATTCGCGCCATCGCCGCCGGGCTGCTGGCTGCCGCCGCCCTGGTGGCCCACGCCGCCGAGTTCCCCATCCCTGGCAAGCCGATCACCTTGGTGCTGCCTTCCTCGCCGGGCTCGGCCGGCGACCAGGTGCTGCGCATGCTGGCCGACAAGCTCAAGGACGAATGGAAGGTCCCGGTCATCGTGGACTCCAGGGCCGGCGCCGGCGGCTTCATCGGCTCGCAGTACGTGGCGCGCGCTGCGCCCGACGGGCACACCATGCTGCTGGGCTTCAGCGTGCTGGTGCAGGCTGCGGCCTTGGGCCAGAAGCCGCCCTTCGACACCGTCACTGATTTCATCCCCGTCGCGCGCCTGAACGACGTGCCGCTGGTGTTGCTGACGGGCGACCTGTCCATCGCCAACCTGGCCGACTTCGTGGCCAAGGCCAAAGCCAGCCCGGGCGACTACAACTTCGGCAGCTACGGCGCGGCCACCACCGGCCATGTCTACTCGCAGCTCATCAACATCAAGCAGGGCATGAACCTGGTGCACGTGCCGTTTCGCGGCACACCGCCGCTCATCACGGCGCTGATCGGCGGCCACGTCAAGAGCGGCGTGAGCAACCTGGACAGCCTGCCGCATATCAAGGCCGGCAAGCTCAAGGCACTGGCCATCACGGGAACGAGGCGCTCGGCGCTGCTGCCCGACGTACCGACCTTCTCCGAGCAGGGCTATAGCGACATCACCTCGGGCGGGCGTTACTGGCTGATGCTGCCTGCGGGCGTGGCGCCCGAGACGGTCGAGA
>CALQBT020000074.1 GCA_943328885.2 Bordetella parapertussis
TCCAGTTGCGCATGTAGTGCATGGTCTCGGGGAGGTGCATCTGGAACACGCAGTTGTGCTTCTCGTAGGCCTCCCATTGCTTAGGATTGGGCTCGCCGCGCAGGTGCTCATCGCCGTTCTTGCCACGCCAGCCCATCAGGAAGCCGATACCGGGCGCAGCCTGGAAGTTGACGACGAAGTCGGGATAGCCGGTGTATTTTCGACCGCCCTCGGGCGTGGTGAACGCCGGGAACTTCAGCCGCCCGGCCAATTCGATCAGCACTTCCTGGAAAGGCTTGCATTCTCCGAGTGGCTTGACCACCGGCACCCTGACCGAATCGACCGGTCCGTCGAACTCGGAGATCGGCCGGTCGAGCATGCCCATGACATCGTGGCGCTCAAGGTAAGTGGTGTCAGGCAGCACCAGGTCGGCGAACGCCACCGTCTCGCTCTGGAATGCGTCGCACACCACGATGAACGGGATCATGTACTCCCCCGACACGTCCTTGCGGTTGAGCATCTCGCGCACCGCTGAGGTGTTCATCGTGCTGTTCCAGGCCATGTTGGCCATGAACAGCATCAGCGTGTCGATGCGGTAGGGGTCGCCCTTGACCGCATTCGTGATCACGTTGTGCATCAAGCCGTGCGCCGACAGCGGATGCTCCCAAGAAAACGCATGGTCGATGCGGATCGGCGAGCCGTCGGCATGGATGGCGAGTTCGTCAGGATGCGCCGGGAACCCGAGCGGCGCTGCATTGAGCGGCGTGTTGGGCTGGATCATGGCCGGGTCATTGAATGCCCGGTAGTTCGGCACGATGTGCCGCGGATAGGGTGCTTTGTGGCGGAACCCGCCGGGCGCGTCGATGGTGCCCAGCACGCTCATCAGGATCGCCAGTGCACGCACGGTCTGAAAGCCGTTGGAGTGCGCCGCCAGGCCGCGCATGGCATGAAAGGCGACCGGACGCGCCTGGGTGTGCGGATGCTGCTTGCCCCAGGCGTCGGTCCATGGAATCGGCAAGGTAAACGCCTGTTCGAATGCGGCGTGGCCCATCTCGCTGGCGAGTTGGCGGATACGCCCGGCGGCTATGCCAGTGATGTCTTGCGCCCATTCGGGCGTGCAGGTCGCGACCCGCTCGCGCAACAACTGGAACGACGGGGCAACCTGCGTGCCGTCGGCCAAGGTGAAATGGCCTTCGAGCGCCGGATCACAACCCTCGGCGATACCTTCGGGGTAGGCGTTCTTCACGCCGCCCGACACCCGGTCCCATACCAGCTTGTTGTGCGGGTGGCGTCCATCGCCGGGCGGACCCTTGGCCGGATCGGGGTCGAAGGCGAACAGGCCCTCGCGCTCTCCTTCGTTGAGCACCACCAGTTGCGGTGCGTTGGTAAAGCGCTTGAGGAAGGCGTGGTCGATCCGGTCGGTGCGGATCAGTTCATGCAGCAAGGCCATGAACAGCGCGCCGTCGGTGCCGGGTTTGATCGGTATCCATTCATCGGCGATCGCCGAATAGCCCGTGCGTATCGGGTTGATCGAGATGAAGCGCCCGCCGTCGCGCTTGAACTTGGCGATGGCGATCTTCATCGGATTGCTGTGGTGGTCTTCGGCGGTCCCGATCATCACGAACAGCCTGGCGCGCTCCAAGTCGGGGCCGCCGAACTCCCAGAAACTGCCGCCAATGGTGTAGATCATGCCCGCGGCCATGTTGACCGAGCAAAAGCCGCCGTGCGCTGCGTAGTTGGGCGTGCCGAACTGGCGTGCGAACAAGCCGGTGAGCGCCTGCATCTGGTCACGGCCGGTAAACAGCGCAAACTGCTTGGGGTCGGTGGCACGGATGCGAGCCAGCCGTTCGGTCAGGATGGCATAAGCGCGCTCCCAAGAGATGGGCTCGAATGCGCCCGCACCGCGGTCGGTTCCGTGCTTGCGCAGCAGCGGTTGGGTCAAACGCGCTGGCGACACCTGTTTCATGATCCCCGACGCCCCCTTGGCGCAGATCACGCCCTGGTTCAACGGGTGTTCGGGATTGCCGTCGATGTAGCGCACTTCGGGACCGTTGTCGCCCTCGCGCAAATGAACCCGGATGCCGCAACGGCAGGCACACATGTAGCAGGTGGTGCACTTGATCTCGGTGTCGGACACCCGGGATTGTTCCAGCGGGTTGTGCACCGGCTCAGACGACAAGAGCTTGAACATGGCAGGGCGGTCTCCGGATACGGGGTGGCGGTTGTCCTGCGCAGCAATCGTGCTGGGCCTACCATCCTAGCCAAGTTCGCTCAAAAGAAAAAACGGATAATCTGATTCACAATGATCGATAAAACAGATCAAAGATTGCGCCTCAGCCTGCGCCAATTGGAGGTGTTCGTTGCGACCGCGCGCACCGGCTCGACCCGTGCCGCAGCCGGACGCATCGCACGCTCGCAGTCGGCCGCCAGCGCGGCACTGGCCGAGCTCGAGGCTGCACTCGCAGGCCGGCTGTTCGACCGTGTCGGGCGACGCCTGATCCTCAACGAGAACGGCCAGGCGATGCTGCCGCGGGCACGCGCCCTGCTCGAGCAGGCAGCCCAGCTCGAGGCGCTGTTCAGCAGCGACCATGCGGCGCCACTGCATATCGCAGCCAGCTTCACGATCGGCGAATACCTGTTACCAGAACTGGTCGCCAGTTGGACCCGGCAGCAGCCCAAGAGCCGGCTGCAACTGCGCATTGCCAACACCAGCGACGTGATCGCGGCAGTGGCTGGATTCGATGTCGACGTGGGCTTCATCGAGGGCTTGCAAACCCATCCCGACCTGGTGGTCCAGCCCTGGATGCGAGACGAGCTCGTGATCGTGGCGGCGCCTCAGCACACACTGGCCGGGCGAATGGTCACCGCACGCCAGTTGTCGGCGCAGACCTGGATCCTGCGCGAACATGGTTCGGGCACACGCCAGGCCACCGACCATTGGCTGCTCGAGCACCTAGACCGGCAGCAGGTGGGATTCGAACTCGGCAGCACCGAGGCCATCAAACGCCTGGTAGCAGCCGGTGCCGGGTTGAGTTGCCTGTCACGCCACGCGGTAGCTCAGGCGCTGGAGGCGGGCTGGCTGGTGGAGTTGCGCACCCGGCTGCCCGGCGCGGCGCGCCGCCTGGCGATGGTGGTGCACCGCGACAAGACGCTGGGGCGCGCTACCGCGGCCTTCATGGACCATTGCCGCAACGCCAACCGGCCGCTGGCATCCGCCAACGATGCCGTTGCGCCGCGCTGAAGACTCCCAGGCCTTGTCTTTGACCCATTCAGCGATGTTGCCGCTCTCAAGGCCGCGGGCGGCGGCGTTTCATGCTCGGTCTGTCAGGCCCGCTTGCGCCGTCACCTGGGCGCAGTCATCATCTGCCTGGGCAGCCACAGCGCAATCTCCGGGAACACGAACAGCAGCGCGACCAGCAGGATCATCAGGATCACGAACGGCGTGGTGCCTCGGATCACGTCGGCTGCGGTGCTCTCGGGCATCATCCCCTGGATCACAAACAGGTTCAGGCCCACCGGCGGGGTGATGAAACCGATCTCCAGCCAGACCACCATGATGATCCCGAACCAGACCGGGTCAAAGCCGAACGCGGTGACCAGCGGAAAAAGGATGGGCAGGATGATGATCATCACCGACAGTTCTTCAAGCGCGTAGGCGATCACCAGCAGCGCGGTGAAGACCAGGATGAAGAAGCCCCATGCCGGCAAGCCCAGCGACGAGATGCCCGAAAGCAGCGCCTTCGGCATGCCGAGCAGCGCGATCACATGCGAAAAGATGCCGGAAAAGATGATGATGAGCATCACCATCGAAGTGACCCGCACTGTTTCCAGAAATGCTTTCTTCATCACCTCCACTGACAGCGCCCTGATCGTCATGGCGATCAGCAGGCTCACCAGACAGCCGAGCGCGGCAGCTTCGGTGGGGGTGACGATACCGGCGTACATCGCGCCGAGCACCACGGTGATCAGCACCGCGACCGGCCAGATCTCGCGCAGGCCCCGCAGTTTTTCGCCCAAGGTGGCGCGATCGTCAGGGCTGGCGGGCGCCTCGTTCGGATAGCGCAGCGCATAGCCGATCACGTAGGCACAGAAGATCAGCGCCAGCAGCAAGCCCGGGATCATCCCCGCCGCATACAGGTGCCCGATCGAGGTCTCGGTCATCACGCCGTACAGGATCATCGGCACCGAAGGTGGAATCAGGATCCCGAGCGTGCCGCCAGCGGCCAGCGAGCCGATGATGAGCGGCTTGGAGTAACCCCGCTTGAGCATCTCCGGGATCGCGATCATGCCGATCGTGGCTGCCGTGGCGACACTCGATCCCGAGACTGCGGAGAACACCGCGCAGGAGATGACGCTCGCCACCGCCATGCCACCGGGCAGGAACCCCACCCATTTGGCAATCGCTGAGAACAGACCCTTGCCCACGCCGGAGTGCATCAGGATTGCACTCATGAAGATGAACAGCGGCAACGCGATGAATGTGAAGCTCGTGGCGTTGGACCAGGCGATCGAGCCGATGACGCCCAGCCCCACCTTCCAGCCGCTCAGGAACAGAAGGCCAGCGATCCCGACGAGCGCCATCGAAAACGCGATCTCCAGTCCGATCGCGAACAGGGCAAACATCGAGCCCAGCAAAAACGATCCGACCAGAGCCTCGCTCAAAGCGCTTCCTTGATGAGGGCGATTTCATCGACTTGCGCGGTATCACCTCGCAGGATGCGCCACTGCTTTCGCAGCGCCGCCAACATCACCCACGCGAGGAAGCCGAGTCCCAGCGGGATCATCGCCATTGGCAGCCACAGCGGGTATTGCTCGACCGTGGACACCCGACCGTAGTCGTATGCGGTGAGCGCTGATGCAGCAGTGACCCAGGTGACGATCAGGATGACCAACACCCCGGCGAGCAACGATGCAAAACGCAGGCCGGCGCGGCGCGCCGGGCGCAGCTGGCCGGTCAGCAGGTCGACCCGCACGTGCGTGCCGCTGGTAAAGGCATAGGCCAGCCCAGAGAAGATCACGAAGACCTGCAGAAAGCCCGCCAGTTCGTCGACGAACAACTGCGGATCGTCGAACAGATAGCGCATGCCGACGTCGTAGGAGATCAGCAGCGTGATCACCAGCACCACCATCCCCCCGAGCAGAGCCACCCCGCGCGACACGCGGTGCGCGACCCTCATGTGCGCCCGACGGACTTGAGCGCGATGTCCATCGCCCGCTTGCCGTTGTCGCCAGTGCGCTTGAGCCACTGATCCCAACCGCGGCGCGCCATCTGTCGGGCTTTGACCAACTCGTCGGGCAACGGGTCGACGACCGTCATGCCCAGCGCCGTCACCCGCTCACGGGCCTTGTCGTCGAGCGACTTGAGGTCGGCCCACTGCCGGTCTTCGAGCTTGACTTCGGCAACGGCCTCGGTGACCACCTTCTGCAGCTCGGGGCTGAGCTTGTCCCAGGCGCGCTGGTTGACCACCAGCAGTTCAGATGCGGCGCCCGAGAAGTACCAGTAGTTCAGGAACTTGGAGACTTCGAAGAACTTCATCGGCTCGGCGTTGGTCGCCGAGGTGATCGCCCCATCGATCACGCCGCGCTGAAGCGAGGTGTAGACCTCGCCGAAAGCCATCGCCACAGGCGCGCCGCCCACCAGCTTGGTGAAGTCGGAGGTCTCGGCACCGGTAACCCGGAACTTGCGGCCTTTCCAGTCAGCGATCGTGCGCACGGGCTGCGACGAGAACAACTGCTGCGACGGCCAGGCGTAAGTGGCGAGCAATTTCAGACCTCGCTTGCCCGCCATCTCCGTGATGAACGGGCGCAGCGCTTCGAGCGCCTTGCGGTGTTCATCGGGCGTCTGGGTCATGAACGGCAATTCAAGCACGCCGGTCTCGAGCAGCACATCGGTCAGGTAGGGCGAGATGATCGGTGCGATCTCAGCACGTCCATCCAAAACGGCGGGCAGCATCTCGGGCCCGGGGTAGAGCGAAGACGCCGGATGCAGGCGAATCTCCATTCGGCCGGCCGACTTCTCCTTGACCTTCGCAGCGAATGCGTTCAGGTTGGTGATCAGGTAGTAGCTGGGTGCCGCCGCATGCGGCATGTTCCAAACCACCGACCCGCTCTGGGCTGGCGCGTTGCCGGCCAGTGTGGCGGCGGCCGCTGCCGATACGAAGTCTCTGCGTTTCATGCCTGTCTCCTGGGTGGTGGTGTCGGACGCTTTCTTCTTTCAGGTATCGAACCGCAGTGTCGGCAAGGTCAAGAAGCGGCGGCTGTCATCGCGCACGCCCGGATCATTCGGCCTTGGCACCACTGATGGTCACTATTCGCCGCCAGTACTGTAGCTCCTTGTCGGCCGCGCCGGCATAGGCCAGCGCATCGGCGTAGTCGACCTCGAGTCCCTGGGCTTCGCAGAAGTCGGTGAATGCCTTGTCAGAGACGATCTTGGCAAGCACAGCCCCGAGCCGGTCGAGCACCTCAGCGGGCAGGCCTCTGGGCGCCATCAGTCCGAGCTTGGAGGCGATTTCGTAGCCCGCCAGGCCGCTTTGAGCCAGCGTGGGCACGTTGGGTAGGCTGCGGTTGCGGCGTGCGCCGGTGATGGCCAGCGCGGTGAGCTTGTCGGCCTTGATATGCGTTGCGGCCTGGGCGATCGCGGTGAAGCTGAACTGTACCTGTCCGCCGATGGTGTCCGACAGGGCTTGGGCGCCGCCCTTGTAGGGCACATGCAGAGCCTCCACGCCGAGCATGGAGGTCATCAGCGTCGCAGCCAGATGCGTGGAACTGCCGCTGCCGGCGCTGGCATAGGTGATCGCACCTCGTTGGGCGCGCATCTTCGCGGTGAGTTCGGCGACCGACGTCACAGGAAAAGACTTGGCGGTGACCAGCACAAGATAAGCCGCGTTGACCCTTGCGATCGGGGTGAAGTCGGCGACGGGGTCGTAGGGCAGCTTCGAGTAGAGGGCTTGGTTGATGTAGTGGGTCGACGCGGCGACCAGCAGGGTGTATCCGTCAGGCGGTGATTTGGCGACCGAATCAGTGGCAATGATGCCGTTGGCACCCGCCTTGTTTTCAACCAGCACGGAGACCCCGAGTTCGCGCATCAGGTGTTCGGCCAAGTAACGGGCCGTCAGGTCGGTTGCCGTCCCGGGGGAGGTCGGGACAACCAAGCGGATCGGCTTGCTCGGAAAGGACTGCGCAAGAGAGGTCGGCACAACGCAGGCCAGCAAGACTGCCAGCAGCCACCGAAGTTGCAGAATCATCGTGTCATCCTTGTCCAGAAGTCGTCTGCACCGATCGCGAGCATCGTCGCGCCCAACTCGGCGGCCCACTGCGCCTCGTTGCCATACTCTTCACGCCAAGCCCACAGTCGGCGGCTCCACAGGTGCAGCGGGTACTCCTGAGTGAAGCCGATCGCACCGTGAACCTGGTGCGCAAGCGATGTCATCACCTGTGCGGCCTGGCCGATTCGAACCTTCAGCGCGGCGATCTCGGAACCATCCTCGGGCCGGGGCGTCAAGCGCTCGGGCGGGCCCATTTCCTGCGCAGCGAGGGCGGTTTCGAACATCGCACCCGCCGCCGCAAATTCACCCGCCATCGCCGCGATGTGCGACTGCACAACCTGAAACTGCGACAGCGATCGGCCGAATTGCTGTCGATCTCCCGCGTATTGAATCGTCATGTCGAGCAGGCGCGAGGCCGCACCCAGCATCGCCGCCGACCGCAGCAGTGCGCCACGGCGAAGCACCGCGCGCGGGCCATGCGGGACGCCGACTTCGATCACCTGTTCGAAGGGCGCACTGAGCGCATCGCAGCGGTCGGCGGGCTCGCCCGCGAGATTGCTCTGATGCGACAGCGCGAGCGTACGGGTGGCCACCACGCCGACGAAATGGCCTCCATTCCGGTCGAACGCGACCAGCAGACGCTCGGCGAGACGCCCCCAGGGGATTTGAAGCCCAGCCAGCTTCACCGCGGTGGCGGGGCCCTGCGGCGGCGCCTCGATGAGGTCTGGCGAGACGCATGACAGCGCGAGGATTTCAGACGGTTCGCTCGCGATACCGGCCGCCCGCGCCAGCCAGCGCGCCATGGCCTCGCTGTCGGCATAGGGCACCAGCGCGCCGCACTGCCCGATCGCCTGCACGATGGCGCTCATTTCGCGCAGCGTGAGTTGCTCGCTCGCCTCACCGACCAGACCCAGTGCGCTCAACTGACGCCAGGCCACCCGATCGATACCATCCGCCTGCGCCTGAATGGTCGCGCCCAGAGACAACACGTCGCCGAGAGCCCTCGTGACCGAGTCGACCAAGATAGTCGACGAGTCGTCGGTATTCATCTCAAGCCCAGTCCGCGGGCCACGATGCCACGCAGAATTTCATTGGCGCCCCCGCGCAGCGTGTAGGCAGGCGAGTGAAGAACCGACTGCGCGACGTAATTCGTGAACCGGTCGTCGCTGTCGAGCGACGGGATGACCGGGAACAAAGACCGGGCGGCCTGGGCGACATCACCCTCGAAGCGCGTGCCCAGATCCTTGACCATGGCCGCCTCGGTATTGGGCGATTCGCCTTTTTGCATCAGCGCCGCGACCCCCATCGCCATCGAGCGCAATGCCCACAGGCGACTCAACAGTTCGCCGATCACGATACGGCTGCGCTCATCCGCAGGATCTTGGGCGGCGCGCCGGATCATTTCGGCAAGCAAGGGATGCGTGCTCATGAAACGCTCCGGACCGCTGCGCTCGAAAGCCAGATCGCCGGTGATGACGCGCCAGCCCTCGCCGGGCTCGCCAAGCACCCGGCCATCCGGGACGAACACCTCGTCGAAGACGATCTCGTTGAAATGGTGTTCACCGGTCAGCAGCCGTATCGGCCGGATGCTCACGCCAGCGGCGGGCTGGGTGACGATGAGCATCGACAGGCCACGATGTTTGGCCCCTTCAGACGGCGAGGTCCGGCACAGCACGATCAAGTGATCGGCTTGATGCCCCTGGCTGGTCCAAAGCTTCGTGCCGCTGATCCGCCAGCCGCCCTCGACGCGGCGTGCCTGCGTGCGCACCGAAGCCAGATCAGAGCCGACGTCGGGCTCGCTGTAGCAGGCGCCGAACACGCTGTCGCCTCGGGCAATCGGCGCCAGCAGGCTTTGCTTCATCTCCTGGCTGCCGTACTTGAGAATGCTCGGGCCGACCTGTCGTTCGGCGACCCAATGGCCTGCCACCGGCGCCCCGGCTGCGAGCAGCTCTTCAATCACGA
>CALQBT020000075.1 GCA_943328885.2 Bordetella parapertussis
ATGCCGTTCGGGTTGAGCAGCCAGACCTGGCCATTGGCCCAAAGGCCACCTTCGATCGCCGATATCCCCGTGCCGGTGACACGGTTCAGCGCGATCGCGTTCGCATCAGGCTGGATGAACAGCACCAGGTTGGCGCGGCCGATCGAGAAGCTCGTCCAGTCGATGATCGCCTTGGGCGTGCTCTGGGTCACGACCAGTTGCGTGCCGGAAGTGGTGCTGCTCACCGCACCAGCGCGAACGGTCGCACCGGACGGCAATTCGGCCAAGGCCGGAAAAGTCCAGATCGTGCCGACGCTTGCACCGAGCAGCATGACGGCGTCAAGCGCGGCACCCAGGCCGGCGCGCTTGCTGCAGCTGCGCGCGATCTCGGAGACCGCCACCCAGCTTGCGCTGCGAACGCTCCACACCAGACGATAGATACGATTCAGGCCGTTCACGCTTCTCGCCTCGTGCGCATGGTGGTCAACCTGCCCAGCGCCCGATCAACCGGGTTGTCCTGGTTGCCCTGGGCACGTCGAGCAACGGGCTGCAGGCCGATCGGTCTGGCCAGCTCGCTTGACTGAACGCAGCGGCGCAACCGGTCCCCGCGTCGGTTCGCAGCGCCCGAGTGGGCATGGGCATGCCGGCTCGAAATCGGAAGCGGGTTATCACCAGAAATCGGTCTCCTTTATCGGCTGTCGTCGGCCCAGCCGGCCGAAAAGACTGCGAGGCACAGCTTATCG
The DNA here is from genome assembly GCA_943328885.2 of Bordetella parapertussis. Taxonomy (GTDB): domain Bacteria; phylum Pseudomonadota; class Gammaproteobacteria; order Burkholderiales; family Burkholderiaceae_C; genus Pseudaquabacterium; species Pseudaquabacterium parapertussis_A. Next base: position 723 of record CALQBT020000075.1, read on the forward strand.
GCTAAAAATTTAAATATATTAAATAATTTAATCGATATTCTATCACTCCGAGAGTCAAAGCCGAGGCCCTGGGAAAACCCTAGGATCCGCAGGGCGTGACACCCGTGCAAGGGCCCAAGGTCCAAAGGCGGCAGTGCCGGGCGTCACCGGGCTTGCACGCGGTGCGGTGCTGCGACAGGCAAGCGGTGATGGCCCTGACGCCGCGTCAAGGCTGCCGGGTCGCCGGCAGGTCCACGAAAACGCCCGGCCGCTTCTCGCCGTTGGCCTTGATTGCCTCCAGGATTTCCTCGCGCTGCAGCATGCTGGCGTTCCAGATGCTGATGTAGTCCAGGCCGTCGGCGGTGCTGTGGTCGCGCGCGTAGTTGATCATTCGCTTGCAGCCGTAGACTGCCAAAGGCGCTTTGCTGGCGATCTCGCGGGCAATCGCCATCACTTCGCTGAGCATGCTGGCCTGGTCGGCGAACACCCGGTTGAACAGGCCGCAGGCCTGCGCCTCGCGGGCCGGCATGCGCCGCCCGGTGTAGGCGAGTTCGCGCACGATGCCCTCGGGGATCAGCTTGACCAGTCGCGGGAAAGTCCCGACATCGGCGGTCATGCCGATGTTGACCTCGAACACGGTGACGAATGCGTCCTCGGTGGCGTAGCGCATGTCGCAGGCCGTGGCCAGGTCCACCCCGCCGCCGATGCAGCCACCCTGGATCGCTGCGAGCACCGGGATGCGGCAGCTCTCGAGCAGGCTGAACGTGCGTTGCATGCGCTGGACCGCATCGTAGAAGCGCGCGCCGTGCTGCAGCCTGGCCGCGCGTTGCGCCTCTGCGCTGGGCGAGAGGCTGTCGTCGGAGAACATCGCAGTGTCGATGCCCGACGAGAAATGCGGCCCGGTCGACGAGATCACGATGACCCGCGCGCGCGCCTGGCTGTCGATGTCCTCGATGATGCGGGGCAGTTCGTCCCAGAACGCGCGGATCATGCTGTTGCGCTTGTCGGGGCGGTTGAGCACGATGTGGGCGATCTGGTCGGTGATCGTCACGTCGAAGCATTGGTAGGTCATCGTTTTCCTCTGGGTGTTGGTCGAGCCGGTGAGCCGACTCGAGGGCTCGATCCGGGCTGCATCGGTGTCAGGCCTCATCGTAGCCAATCGTGTGGTCGCCGGCCGGGCTGGACGATCTGGCAGCGGCCGAGTCTCATAAGCAGACCCGATCGCTCCCTGCGCTAATTTCTTGTTAGACGAAGTCAGGACGATGAACGAGACTGGACGCCACTCGCTACAGGAATGATCCATCTCATGAGCAGCGCCCCACTTGCAGCCACCGGCCAATTGTCGATCTGGACCGACGTCGACCCTGAGCATGAACTGGACTTCAACCGTTGGTACGACCGGGAGCACATGCAGGAGCGCATGAGCATTCCAGGATTTCGTCGCGGCCGGCGTTTTCGTTCGCTGGTGAGCTGCCCGCGGCCCTATCTGGCGCTCTACGACACCGACAACGTCCAGACCTTTCGCAGCCTTGCCTATCGGCAAGCGTTTGCCAAGCAGACCGATTGGTCACTGCGCAGCTTCGGTCGAATGCGCGACACGCAGCGACGCGTCGGTGAATTGACGGTCGAAGTCGGTCAGGTCGAGGGTGGTGCATTGGCCTTGTTCGTCATCAAGGATCACAGTCCGATGCTGGACCACATCAAGGCCGGGCTCCAGGCGGCGGTCGCGCGTGACCACATCGTCAGGGCCTCGTTGTTGTGTACCGATGTTGCGCTGTCTGCGCCCTTGTCGGCCACCGCCGCGCCGGCGCAGGCCGACCGGGTTGCGATGATCGAGGCGACAGATGCCGCCAGCGCTTTCGATGCGGCGAGCTCGTTGGCCAGCCAGTTGCCGGCCGAACAGGTCGGCAGCGTGTTTGTGTTTCAGATGATGATGCGGCTCGGCACCTGATCCGCGGTGCGGGCTGGCATTTGACCCGCCTGGTCTGCGAAGCAGCTTGGTGCAACAGCCTGGCGTCCTGCAGCCCGGTCAGGCGCTGGCCAGCTAGCGATAGTCGCTCAGCCTTTTCAAGCGTCACGGCGCCGAGTCGAGCGCCGACTCGATCGCCAGCCCCAGCGACAGGATGTGTCGGTCCTGCCCGCCCACGCCCGCCAGCATCAAGCCCACCGGCGCATCGCCTGGCCGCTGGCAGGGCAAGGTCAGTGCGCAGCCGTCCAGAAAGTTGATCAGCGTCGGGTTGCGCAGCATCAGGCCGTTGGCGCGGAAGTAGGCGGCCTCGTCTTGCACCAAGGCCTCGATGGGCGGCGCGAGTTGGGGCACCGTGGGCATCAACAAGGCGTCGAAGCCGGTCATGCGTGCCTGCACGCCAGCGATCCAGCGCTGTCGAGCCGCCACCAGGTCGATCAGGTCGGCCGCGGTCATGTTGGCGCCGAGTTTGATCCTCGACACCACGCGTGGATCGTAGGCGCTGGCCTGGGTGTCGATCAGGCTGCGATGCCAGGCCCAGGCTTCGGCAGCGGTCAAGTTGCCGCGACTGTGGATGGCCGGGAGCGCCGAGAATTCCGGGATGGCGATGCGCCGCAGGCGTGCGCCGGCCGCGGTCAGGATGCGGCAAGCCGCGTCGAACGCTGAGGCCACCGCATCGTCGAGATCGTTCAGCACGACGTCGGTTGGCACCGCCAGCCGCGCGTCCACCAGATCGGTCGCAGCGCGCTGCGGCACCGCTTCACCGGCGAGCAGCGCATCCATGATTTCGCAGCAGCGCACCGAGGCCGCGAGCGGGCCGATCGAATCGAGCGCCGTCGACAGCGGCAGCGTTCCCGCCATCGGGATGCGCCGCGCCGTCGGCTTGAAACCGGCCAGCCCGCACAGCGCCGACGGGATGCGCACCGAGCCGCCGGTGTCCGTGCCCACGGCGGCCACGGCCATGGCGTCCGTCACCGACACCGCAGCACCGGCCGAAGAGCCGCCGGGAATACGGCCCGTGCCGCGGTCCCAGGGGTTGCGCGGTGTGCCGTGGTGCGGGTTGATGCCCAGCCCGGAGTAGGCAAACTCGGTCATGTTGGTGCGGCCGACGATGACCGCACCGGCGGCGAGCAGGCGGTCCACGACCACGGCGTTGCGGGCGGCCGGCGCGGCGTCGCTCAGCACGACCGAACCGGCGCAGGTGGTCTGGCCAGCGATGTCGAAGAGGTCTTTGACTGACACCGGCAAACCATCGATCGGCGAGCGCGCCAGGCCGTGGGCGCGCAGCAGATCGGAGGCCTGTGCGAGCGCGATCGCGCGGTCGGCATCGATGCGGGTGAAGACTCTTGCGCCCTCGCCCGCCGGGTCGGTCGCGCGGGCCAGCGCCGCAGTGGTCAGCGCGATGGAACTGGTGCGCCCTGCGGCCAATGCGGCAGCAAGGGATTCGATGGTCGGCAACATGGGCAGGATCTCCTGGCGAAAACGGGATGCTACGCTTTGACCCTCAGGCCACTTCAGGCAGTATCGCCTGCGTGTAGCGATGGCGGATGCTGCGCCCGCTGCGCGGATCGACCAGTTCCATTTCAAACACAGCGGCCGGGCGGATGCCGCCGATCACCGCCATCGTGCCGCAGAGCATGCCGGTGTTCTGGCCCAGCGTGCCGCTGGCATCATGGCGCTTGATCAGGTCTTGCGGCGTGCGAAGGCTTGCCAGCGTGCCGTGCTGGTACAGCACCTCGACACCGGCCTCGACGATGCGCGAGCGAAGCTCCAACTCGTCCCAATGGTCGACCACCTCGGCCAAGCGCCAGGCGGTCCGGGCCACGGGTTTGATGCAGAGCTGCTTGGAAAGCGCCACGCTGTGTGATTCGAGCTTGCGGTCGGTATGGTCTGAGGCAACCGAGAGATGGAGCTCGCCGTCGGCCATGAACACGAAGACCTCGGCTTCGCCCGATGAATGGCCGCCGACAACCTGCACCGCGTTTTCCTGGGTTAGCTGGTTGGCCGCCACTCGGTAGAACAAGGGCACGGCGCTCGGACGCGGGACGCCGATGGCAGCAAGCTCCTCGATATGGTGCTCGATCGATTCGCGGTCGCGGCCGGCCCAGCCGGCGATGATGAGCTGCTCGATCTCCACCTGCAGCTTGCGCTGTCCCGCAGCAGCGTCGACGGTGAATTCGAGCTTCATGATGCATCGTCCAATCGAAAGGAGAAGGGCGGAAACCGCGCCGACAAACACTGCAGCAGCGCCCAGCCAAGCGCTTTCAAACCTGTGCGGGTCCGCGCAACCCTGGTGGGACAGGGTTTGCCCGAACCTCAGGGCATCGTCAGATAGCGCTTGATGATGCCCGCGCCCACGGTGTATTTGGGATCGACGAAGTTGCCAAGCCGAACCTTGCCGCATTGACTGAGCATCATGTAGGCGTCCCATTTGTCGTAGCCAAACTCGGCAGCCATCCACAGCACCAGTTCCTTGTAGGCGATGCGGGTCGCGTCTTCGAGCGGCCGCGCGCTGCCAATGGCCATGATCATCTCTTCGGTCTCCAACCGGGGCCATTCGATCGCCCAATGCTTGATCAGGTCGATCTGGATCGTCGTGGTGCTTTGGAACTCGACCGCCACACCGCAGACCTCGCCATCGCCCTGGCATGCGTGCGCATCGCCGATGAACACGCGGGCACCGGCTGTGCGCACCGGCAGGTAGGTGATGCTGCCAGGTCCCATGTCGGGCAGGTCCATGTTGCCGCCATGCTGGTCTGGCGTCAGGCTGTTGATCGAGTCGATCTGCGGCGAGCAGCTCAGCGTGCCGATGTGCGGCTTGTAGGGCAAGGTCACGCGCTTGCTCCAGTACACACCGCCTTCGTCGACATCGATCTTGCGAACGATCTCAGGCAAGGACTCGGCCAGCAGCGCGGTGAACGCGGTGCCGCTGAGGGCGCCAAACTGCGGGATCATCGCGCAGGTGCCGCGTGGATTCGGGCCGCGCGGCGCCATGGATTCGATGTACACGGCGACCACGTCACCAGGTTCGGCGCCTTCGACCATGATCGGTCCGTTTTGCGGATTCACAAACGGCATGGTCAGCACCTTGGACGGCAGATCTTGCTCCGTCTTGACTTTGCCTTCGAACGCGTCGCGCGTGTCGACCACGATGCGGTCCCCCGGCTTGACGCTCAGCACCGGTGTGGTGTACGGGCCGATCGTGTAATGGAAAGTGCCTTGCAGCTGTTCGGTCAGCGCATGGGTGACGGGTTGGCGTCCCTGTGCGACGCCGCGGGTGCGCATGATCGATGAATCGAGCCAGCTCATGGTGTGTTTCTCCGTTTTAGGTGGTTGCATGGGGAGGGCCTGTCGCCCACGCTTCAGATCAGCAGGTGCTCGCGGATGTTTCCGGCGCTCACCTGTCCTGCACCGATCGTAGCGACGGTACGCCCTTTTTCCATCACGTAGCAGCGCTCGCCGAGCGCCTGGATCGTCTCGAGGTTCTGCTCGACGAACAGGATGGTCGTGCCGAGCTCCTTGCGGATGGACTGCAGCACCTCGCAGATCAGTTGTACGATGTTGGGCTGGATGCCCTCGGTGGGTTCGTCGAGCAGCATCAGCGTCGGGTTGCCGATCAGGACCCTGCCGATCGCCAGCTGCTGTTGCTCGCCGCCCGACATCGTGCCGGCCAATTGGCCGCGGCGGTCCTTGAGGCGCGGAAAGTACTGGTAGACCATCTCAGGCAGTTTCTTGCCTTTGGGCCCGCCGATCAACTCGCCCACGGCGAGGTTCTCCGCGACCGTCATGCGCGGGAACACCTCGCGGCCCTGGGGCACGTAGCCCAGGCCCAGGCGCGCGCGCGCGTCGCTCGGCAGGCCTGTGATGTCCTGCCCTTGCAGCAAGACCTTGCCGCGCGATGCGCCGAGCATGCCCATCAGGCAGCGCATGGTCGTCGTCTTGCCGACGCCGTTGCGGCCGATCAGGCCGACGATCTCACCCTTGCCGATGTGCAGGTCGACGCCTTGCAGGATCGGCGTCGCGCCGTAACTCGCGCCGAGTTCGCTCACGTCCAGCAAGGGTTCAGGCATTCGTCTTTCCCAGATAGATCTCGGCCACGCGCGGGTCCTGAATGATGTCCTTGATCGGGCCGCGTGCGAACACCTTGCCGTAGTGCAGCACGGTGACTTGCTTGGCGATCTGACGGATGAACGCCATGTCGTGTTCGACGACGACGACGGTCAGGCCTTGCGCGTTGAAACGCTGGATCAATTCGCCGGTCTTGAAGGTCTCGTCGGGTGACATGCCGGCCGTGGGCTCATCCATCAAAATCAGTGTCGGCTTGAGCGCCAGCGCCATGCCGATTTCCAGCCATTGCTGCTGACCGTGGGAAAGCTCGCCCGCCAGTTTGGCATGCTGCGCGCTGAGGTCGAGCAACTCGAGCATCCGGTCCCGCTCTTGTGCCAGGCTTGCAGGTGGCACATGGTGCTGCAGTGCGATCTGCAGGTTCTGCCAGACCGGCAATTCACGGAAGACGCTGGGCGTCTGCATCTTGATGCTCATGCCGCTTTTGACGCGCTCGTAAGGACGCTGCCCGGTGACATCGTGACCATCAAAGACGATGCTGCCCGAGGTCGGCTCATGGGTGCCGACGATCAGCTTGAACAGCGTGCTTTTGCCCGCGCCGTTGGGGCCGATCAGGCAGTGAATTTCGCCGCGCTCGACGACCAGATCGACATCGGTGACGGCGTCGTGGCCGCCGAAGCGCTTGCACAGCGCGGTGGTGCGCAGCATCTCGCTCATGGTCGGCTTGGCTTGTCTGCGCCGACGCGCAGCAGCCGCGAGGCAGCGCGCGAGACGCTGATCATGAAGCCCTGCGGCGCGACCAACACGGTCACCAGCAGCATCGCGCCCATCAGCACCAGCGCTGCCTGCTGGCTGTAGACGGTGATGGTCTGAAACGTCAGCAGAATCAGGAACGAGCCGATCATCGTCGCGGTGATGTCGCTGCGCCCGGAAAAAGCGACCCAGACGATGGGCATCGCAGCGGCTGGCAAGCCTATGCTTGCCGGCGTGATGAATTGGCCCCAGGAGGTGTAGAGCGCGCCGGACAGACCTGCCAGCGCCGAGCCGATGACGAAGAGGACGAGCTGGTATTTGCGCGTGTCATAGCCCAGAAGTTCAGCGCGCTGCGCGTCCTCGCGGATCGCGACGATCACGTTGCCGAAGCGCGAATTCACAAAGACGCGCAGACCCAGGTAGACGAGCAGCAGCAGCAGCAGCACGACGTAGTACAGGCTCACCCCTTCGAGTTCGACGTTGCTGTCGTCGAACCACGGGATGTTCAACCCATCCATGCCCTTCATGCCGTTGTAGCCGTTCAGGCGCGCCGGTCCGACATGCCATTCCGGTCCAGCGGTCTGGCCCAGGAAAAAAGCCAGCACGAGGGTCGCCGACAGCGTGACGATGCCGATGAACACGCCGCCGACACCGCCCCAGATGATGAAGTAGCCCAGCACGACTGCGGCCAAAGCGGCCAGTGCGACCGCGATGACCAGGGCCAGGATCGTCATGCCACCGCCGCCCAGATTGATCGCAAGAACACCGTAGCCGTAACCTGCGATGCCGAAGAAGAAAGTCTGCCCGAAAGACAGAATGCCACCATAACCCCAGATCAGCGACAACCCCATGGCCATGAAGACCCAGATCAGCATGTAGGCGACGTTGCCGACCGAGTAGGCATCGGCGACCAGCGGATAGGCCAGCATCAACGCCAGCACGACGCCGAAACCGATCCAGAAAGGACGGCTGTTGCCTATCGTCTGAGGGCCGTTGAGGGATTTGAACATGGGCTAGGGCAAGAGACTGGGGCGGCACTAGCGCGTGCGGCGGGCGATCAATCCCGAGATGCCTTCGGGCAGGATCCTGATGATCACGATCACGGCGAGCAGCATGCCGATTTGGCCGACGATCTGACCTGCACTCGCGTTGAGCAGCGTGCGAACCGCGGCCAGGAACAGCCCTGCTGGCGCGGTACCCAGCAGCACGTTCGAGCCGCCGATCACCACGGTGACGAAACTCTCGACAATGAAGGTCGCACCCATCGTTGGAATCAGCGTCATCGTCGGCGCAAACAGCGCACCGCAGAATCCGGCGAGTGCGGCACCGATGCCAAAGCTCAGCGCGTAGATGTTGCCCACCTTGACGCCCAGCGCCTGGGCGATCGCCGCGTTTTGCATCGTCGCTCGGGCGTGCAGCCCGAAGCGCGTGCGCATGAAGATGAAATAAATCAGCGCCAGTGCGGCGATGGCGCCGCCGATCAGGACCAACCTGTAGGTCGAAAATGTGTAATCGCCTACCGTGAAGCTGCCCGGCGGTGTGCCGATGCCTGCGAGCGAGGAGCCGAAGATGATCAGCATGCTCTGGGTGACGACCAGGCTCAAGCCCCAGGTGGCCAGCAGCGAATCGAGGGGCCGCTTGTAGAGCTTGCGCACCAGCAGCAGTTCGATGACCACGCCGATCACGCCGGCCGCC
>CALQBT020000076.1 GCA_943328885.2 Bordetella parapertussis
CGACATAGGGGTTGCTGCGGCGTTCGCGGCCGAAGCTGCTCTCGGGGCCATGGCCGGGGATGAACACCGTGGCGTCACCCATAGGCCAGAGCCGATCGACGATGCTGTGGATCAGCGTGTCGTGGTCGCCGCCTGGAAAATCGGTGCGGCCTATGCTGCCGGCAAACAGCACGTCGCCAACGAAAGCGCGCTCAGCCTGCGCGCTGTGGAACACCACATGGCCAGGGGTGTGGCCTGGGCAGTGGCGCACATCCAGCCTGCAGTGGCCCACCGTGACCTGGTCGCCGTCGGCCAGCCAGCGCGTCGGCTTGAAGGGCTCGGCGGGGGCAAAGCCGAACATCTTCGCCTGCTCGGCCAGGCCGTCGATCCAGAACTGGTCGCCCGGGTGCGGGCCGATGATCGGCAGCCCGAGCTCGCGCGCCAAGGTCCCGGTGCCGCCGGCATGGTCGATGTGCGCGTGCGTGAGCAGGATCTGTTTGGGCGTGACACCCAGTCGCGCGACCTCGGCGCGTATCCTGGCCAGGTCGCCGCCGGGGTCGACCACCGCGGCCTCAAGGGTCTCGTCGCACCACAGGATGGAGCAGTTCTGCTGGAACGGCGTGACAGGGACGGTCAGGTAGTGGAGCATGGCAGCGTGCAATGGTGGGGGCGCGAAGGTCGATTGACGAACCTGTGCCGGGCCCGTCAATCGGCCCAGATCACCGCTTCGCGCGACTCGGCCCAGGCTTCGTAGCGCGCGCCGTAGACCTCTTCGACCCGGTTGCGCTTGACCTTGAAGGTAGGCGTGATGAAGCCGTTGTCCACTGTCCAAGGTTCGCTCACGACGATCAGGCTGTCGAGCTGCTCGTGCGGGTCCAGGCCGGCGTTGACCGTTTGCAGGTGTGCCGTCAGCGAGACCCGCAGCGCTTCTCGCCCGGCGGCCGCACGGGTCGCGCCGATCGCTTCGGCGTTGAGCATCAGCACCGCCAGCGGCTGGCCCAGGTTGGCGCCGGTGACGCAGCAGGCCTCGACCGATGCGTGCATCACCAGCTTGTCTTCGATCGGTGCCGGTGCAACATACTTGCCCTTGCTGGTCTTGAACAAATCCTTGACCCGGCCGGTGATCTTCAGGTAACCCTCGGCGTCCACCGTCCCCTTGTCGCCTGTGCGCAGCCAGCCCTCGGGTGTGACGGCCTGTTGCGTGAGCTCGGGCTGCTTGTAATAGCCCAGCATCAGGCCGTGGCTGCGCACCAGGATCTCGCCATTGGCGGGGTCGATCTTGCACTCCACGCCGTCGTAGGTCGGGCCCACCGTGCCGGGGCGCTGCACGCCGGGCAGCGTCGCATGCGAAACGCCGCAGTTCTCGGTCATGCCGTAGAGCTCGACGATGGGCAGCCCGAGCCTGGCGTACCAGTTCAGCAGCGCTGGCGGCATCGGCGCGGCGCCGCCGGCGGCGAACTGGCATTGGTCCAGCCCGAGCGCGCCCAGGATCTTCTTGCGGACGATGCGGTTGAGGATCGGGATCTTGAGTAAAAACTCGAGCTTGGCCGGCGGCATCTTGGCCGAAACGCCTTGCTGGAACTTGACCCACAGCCGCGGCACCGTGAAGAACGCGGTGGGCTTGGCGCGCTGCAAGTCCTGGGCGAAGGTGTCGAGGCTGTCGGCGAAGAACACGTGCATGCCGGTGGCCAGCAGTCCGTGCTCGACCAGCGTGCGCTCGGCCACATGCGACAGCGGCAGGTAGCTCAGCATGCGCGAGCCGTCCTTGATGCCCTCGATCCGCTTCAAGCCTGCTTGGATGGACCAGGCAAAAGTGCCGAAGCTGTGCATCACGCCTTTGGGCGCGCCGGTGGTGCCCGAGGTGTACATGATGGTCGCGAGCTCGTCGCCATCGCGCAGCGGCTGGCCTGCCAGCGGCGCGGTGCTCGCGACGATCGCGTCCCAATCCTCGGTTCCTGCCGGCATCTGGTCCAGGCCCGGCGCCAGCGGCAACCGGATGCACGCCATCCCGGCGGCGACCGCCGGCGCAACGCCGGGTCGCATCGCGTCCCAGCCGTCGAGCTTGCCGATGAACAGCCAGCGCGCTTCGCTGTGGTCCAGGATCTGGCGGATCGTCTCGGCGGCCAGCGTGGGGTAGAGCGGCACCGACACGCCGCCGGCCAGCCAGACCGAGAAGTCAGCCATCATCCACCAAGCGGTGTTTTTGGACATCAGCCCGACCCGGTCGCCGCGTTGCAGGCCCAGGGCCTGCAGGTGCGCGGCCATCCGGCGCGCACCGTCCATCACCTGCTGCCAGGTGAAATCTCTCAACGCGCCGCCACCGATGGGCTGGGTCAGCGCGACGCGCGAGGGCGCTGTCTGCTCCCAGTGGTAGAGGCGCTGCAGCGCAAGTTTGGATGGATCGACGGGAGTGTGACGCACCTTCAGGCCCTTTTCAGACATTAAAGGTGTGAAGGGTAGCGTTCCCAGCGCTTGTTGCCCATCGGGGTTTCGAGGACAGGGTTATGCCGATGTTGCCAGCTCAGCAAAAAAAAGCGCCAGGCTCGAAAACCTGGCGCCGATAAACTGGGTCTGCCTTGTCAGCGCATAAGTCCTGTGTTGCGCCCCGCCCCTCACCCGATCGTTCTGATGCTGCCTCCTCAGTCTCCTGGGCTTTTGCGGCGAGCCGCTAGAACCGAGTGAGCCAGACTGTAGCGACCCAGCCCCAAGCCCGTCACTCTGGGATAACCCTGGTCATTGGTGAACCTGCAACAGCCCTGAGCCCATTCAGCGGTCTGAGACGCGCCGCCTCTCGAGCAAATGGGTTTTGCCGCTTTCATGGGGGGCGGCCGGCCTCGGGGTGCTCAGTGGCTGGCCTCGCGCAGCCACTGGGCCGCGCGCTCGGCAATCATCAAGGTCGGCGCGTTGGTGTTGCCGCTGGTGATGCTGGGCATCACGCTGGCGTCGGCGATGCGCAGACCCGCCACGCCGCGCACCCGCAGCTCGCTGTCGACCACCGACATCGGGTCGTCAGCGCGGCCCATCCGGCAGGTGCCCACCGGGTGGAAGATCGTGGTGCCGATGTCGCCTGCCAGCCGAGCGAGTTCGTCGTCGCTCTGGAACGCCACACCAGGCTTGACTTCGCGCGGCTGGTATTTGGCCAGCGCCGGTTGGGCTGCGATGCGTCGTGTCAAGCGCAGCGACTCTGCGGCAATCTTGCGGTCCTGCTCGGTCGAGAGGTAATTGGCCATGATCGCCGGCGCGTCCTCGGGCCGCGGTGAACGGATCTGCACCTGGCCGCGCGAGCTCGGGTTGAGGTTGCACACGCTGGCGGTGAAGGCGTTGAAGCGGTGCAGCGGCTCGCCGAACGCGTCGAGCGACAGCGGCTGGACGTGGTACTCCAGGTTGGGCCAGGCCTGGCCTGGGTCCGACCGGGTGAAGCAGCCCAGCTGCGACGGTGCCATGCTCATCGGCCCACTGCGCCGCAGCAAGTACTCCAGCCCGATCAGCCCCTTGCCCCAGAGCGAGTTGGCCATCGTGTTGAGGGTCTTGACGCCTTGCACCTCGAACACCGCCCGGATCTGCAGGTGGTCCTGCAGGTTCTGCCCGACGCCGGCCAGATCCTGCTGCACGCTGATGCCGTGCTGCTGCAGCAGCGCACCCGGACCGATGCCCGAGAGTTGCAGGATCTGCGGCGTGCCGATCGCGCCGGCCGCCATCACCAACTCGCCGCCGGCGGCCAGCCCGGCGGTCAGCGGCGCGCCGCGGTTGTGGTCGTGGCCCTCGGGCCGTACCTCGACCCCGGTCACGCGCAGACCCTGCTCGCCACGAGCCGTGATCAAGCGCGTCACCTGCGCCCCTGTCCAGACCTGGAGATTGACGCGGTGCTGGATCGGCCGCAGAAAAGCCTTGGTCGCACTCCACCGGACGCCGCGGCGCTGGTTGACGTCGAAATAACCCACGCCCTCGTTGTTACCGCGGTTGAAGTCGTCGGTGGCCGGGATGCCGGCTTGTTGCGCGGCAGCGGCGAAGGCGTCGAGGATCTCCCAGGACAGCCGCTGCTTCTCGACCCGCCATTCGCCACCTGCTCGATCGCCGGTGGCGTCGAAGCCGGGGGCGGCATGGTGGCTGTCGGCACCGCGCCAGTGGTCCTCATGCTGCTTGAAATACGGCAGGCTCTGGTCCCAGCGCCAGCGTGCATCGCCGGTGGCGGTGGCCCAGCCGTCGTAGTCGCGGCTCTGGCCGCGCATGTAGATCATGCCGTTGATACTCGAGCATCCGCCCAGCACCTTGCCGCGCGGGTAGCGCAGCCGGCGACCGTTGAGCCCCGGGTCGGGCTCGGTCGAGTACAGCCAGTCGGTGCGCGGGTTGCCGATGCAGTACAGATAGCCGACCGGGATGTGGACCCACAAATAGTCGTCATTGCCACCGGCCTCGATCAGCAACACTCGCTTGGCCGGGTTGGCGCTGAGTCGGTTGGCCAGCAGGCAGCCCGCAGTGCCGGCGCCGACGATGATGTGGTCATAGACAGGGATGGAGTCGGTCATGTTTTGATCATTGGGCAGCACAGGGAAGCGCAGGCCTGGCCAGCAGCGGATGCGGGTCTGGTGCTTGCCCTCACCTTTTTCGGTGTTCCCGCCGAAAAGGATCGCGCTGGCAAGCCCCTAGGACCAAATGTTTGTACCCGCATGACAACACTCATGATACGTGCGGGTTTGCCCCTGCTCATTCCCTCTGGCCGTGAAGCGCGGTTTGCATTCATAATGAACGAAGGGGGTTTCTATGCCCCCGGCCCGTGTCTGGAGACGGCGCCTGTAGCTGGAGTGTTTCACGCTGGGTTGGAGCTCCACATGGTTTATTTTTCTTGAGAAGGAGCTTCCCGCCATGGGAAACAAGCTTTACGTCGGCAACCTCGCGTACTCGGTGCGTGATGAATCCTTGCAAGAGTCATTCGGCCAATTCGGCACGGTGACCTCTGCCAAGGTGATGATGGACCGCGAAACCGGTCGTTCCAAGGGCTTCGGCTTTGTGGAGATGGCCTCTGATGGTGAAGCCCAGGCCGCGATGAACGGCATGAATGGCCAGCCGCTGGAAGGCCGTGCGATCGTGGTCAACGAAGCGCGTCCGCGCGAAGAGCGTCCGCCAGGCGGCGGTGGCGGCTACGGTGGTGGTGGCGGTGGTCGTAGCGGCGGTGGTGGCGGTTACGGCGGCGGCGGCAGTGGTGGCGGTTACGGCGGCGGCGGCAGTGGTGGCGGCGGTTACGGCGGTGGTGGCAGTGGCAGTGGCGGCGGCGGTTACGGCGGTGGCGGCAGTGGTGGTGGTGGTTACGGCGGCGGCGGTGGCGGCGGTGGTCGCAGCGGCGGTGGCGGTGGCTACGGCGGCGGCGGTGGCGCCGGCGGCGGTGGCGGTGCGGGTGGTGGCGGTGGCCGCAGCCCCTACGGCAGCGGTCGCGGCGGGCCACGCGGCGGTGGCAGCGGTGGCGGTGGTGGCGGCTATGGTGGTGGCGGCAGCCAGGGCTACTGATCCAAGCTCCCCCCAAAAAGGGCGCCGCGAGGCGCCTTTTTCAATGGGTCCGACAACTCGCCGACCTGGGTTATTCGCCCAGCCGGCTCTTGCGTGGCCGCCCGGCCGCCAGGCGGTCGTACCAGGCCGACGGCAACAAACGCATCAAGGACGCCAGCACGCCCATCTGCCAGGGAATGACGCGAAACCGCTCGCCGGCCGCGACGCTGTGGAAGGCTTGGTCTGCAAAGACGTCGGCGTCGAGCAGAAAGGGCATCGCATAGCGGTTGCGCCGCGTCAACGGCGTGTCGATGTAGCCGGGCGCAATCGTCACCACCTTGATGCCGTCAGCACGGCATTCGCCGCGCAGGCTCTCACAGTAAGCGATCACCGCGGCTTTGCTGGCGCAATAAGCGCCGTGGCCGGGCAGGCCGCGGATGCCCGCCACGCTGGCGATACCCACCAGGGTGCCGCTGCCGCGCTGGCGCATCGCCGCGACAAAGGGCTGGAAAGTCGCGGCCAGGCCCAGCACATTGGTCTCCAAGGTCGCGCGCATTACCTCCAGATCGGCCGGCTCGGCGCTGTCCATGCCAATGCTGATGCCCGCGCTGGCAATCACCACATCGGGCAAGCCCTGGGCAGCGAGGCAGTCGCGACCGGCCGCGCCAATCGCGGCCAGGTCGCGCACATCGGCACCGTACACCGCGAAGCGGTCGCCAGCGATGCCCTGTGATGCCGCCCATTGCCCCAGTTCGGCGCCGCGGCGCGCGACCAGCGCCAGCCGCCAGCCGGCGCGGTGGTAGCGCAAGGCCAGCGCCTGGCCAATGCCGCTGGACGCGCCGGTGATCAAGACCAGGGGTGAGGCGTTCATCTCGGGGATTCGATCAGCGCGCTCAGCGCGAGGCTTTGTCGGCCACCACTTCGGCCTGGCGCGCGGCTTGCACCGAGGTGCGAACCGGGCCCAACAAGGTCAGGCGGTGCGCCAGATGCTCGTACTCAAGCCCGGCGGCGCGGGTGTCGCTGCCGCCGCGGAGAACGCGCACCGGCAAATGCGATCGCAGCCGCTCGAAGCGCAGAAAGGCGTGCAGGAACTCACTTTGCACCTGCAGTGGATCGGCGTCGCCGATCTGGCTCGTGATCTGGGCCGCGCCGAGCAACTGAACTTCGCTGCCGTCGCCGCTGGCCATCGCGCGCTGGGCGCTGGCGTCAGTGATACGCCCGTCTGGCGCGACCGCGTGAATCGTCACCCCCTCGATCTCGAACTGATCGGTGGCGGGGTAATGGCGCAGCGCTTTGCCCGCGATGCGCTGCACTTCTAGGCCATCGGGGCCGAAGCGCGAGATCGAAAAATCGGTCATCGTGTAGTCAGGCTGCTGGCTGGGCGGGCCGGCGACTGACTCGCCCGGCGGCTGCGGCGTGTGCTTGACCAGCCAGCCGGTGGCCGCGGCCAGCAGCGCCATCAGCAGCAAGGGCAGGTAGGACAGCAGCGCTTGGCGCAGCCGGTAGGCCAGCGGTGGGGCCAGCCTGGCCGCCAGGCGGTCGGTCGGCTCGGACTCATGGCCGCCAATCTGCACCGACACCTCGGGCAGGTCAGGCAGGTGTAGCGCGCGCGCAGGGCTGGGCGTCATGGATCAGGGACGGGCATTGGCTTGGCGCTCAGCGCCCGTCCAGCGTGCCTTGTTGCGCCCGCAGCAGCGCGCCATAACGCCCCGATGCCAACAGCAGCAGGTCGCAAAACTCGCGTGCCGCGCCCTCGCCGCCGCGTGCGGCGGTGACGTGATGAGCCAGCGCACGGGCCTCGGCATGGGCGTTGGCCGGCGCGCAGGCAAACCCGGCACGAAGGAGCAGCGGCAGGTCAGGCCAATCGTCACCGATCACCGCCAGCTCGGCCCAGCCCATGCCGCGCTCGGCGAGCAGCGCGCTGGCCAGCACCAGTTTGTCGGCGACGCCGAAATACGCTTCGCTCAGCCCCAGGTCAGCGACCCGACGCCGTACCGCTGCCGAATCGCGGCCCGTGATGATGATCGGGGTGATGCCGACCTGGGCCAGCAGTTTCAGGCCGTGGCCGTCGAGCACATGGAAAGCCTTGAACACCTCGCCCTGCTCGCCGATGTAGAGCCGGCCGTCGGTGAGCACCCCGTCGACATCGAAGATCGCCGCGCGCATGCCCAGCGCACCACCCTGGGCTCGCAGCAGCAACTCGGGCGCAAAGCTGAGCGCTGGCTGCGCCGCCCGCGGGCGCTGTAGCGAGGCCTCGGGCATCGGCATCAAATCACCTTGGCGCGCATCAGGTCGCCGATGGTCAGCAGGCCCACCAGCCGGCCTTGATCCGGCCCATGCGCTCCTAGCACCGCGACCGAGGTGATGCGGTACAGCTCCATCATCTCGGCGGCAGCCGCCGCCAGCGCATCGTCGAAAATCGTCCTGGGTTTGTCGTGCATCACCGCCGCGGCATCGAGCAAGCGCAGATCGGCGCCGCGTTCGACCTGGCGCCGCAAGTCACCGTCGGTGAAGATACCGAGCAAGCACCCCTGGTCGTCGACCACCAGCGCCGCGCCCAGGGCCTTGGCCGACATCGTTCGCATCATCTCGATCATCGACGTGCCGGGACTGACCCGCGGCAGTGCATCGCCTTTGATCATCAGGTCGGCCACATGCACCAGCAGCTTGCGGCCCAGCGCGCCACCGGGATGCGAGCGGGCGAAGTCTTCCTCACGAAAGCCCCTGGCGTCGAGCAAGGCCACGGCCAGCGCGTCGCCCAGCGCCATCTGCGCGGTGGTGCTGGCCGTGGGCGCGAGGTTGAGCGGGCAGGCTTCCTGCTCGACCGCACAGCTGATCACTGCGTCGGCGTGGCGCGCCAGCGTGGAATCGGCAACGCCCGTCATCGCCACCAGCGTGGTGCCGAGCCGGCGCAAGGCCGGCATGATCGCAGCCAGTTCTTCACTCTCGCCGCTGTTCGATATCGCCAGCACCACATCGCCCGTCTGCACCATGCCCAAGTCGCCGTGGCTGGCCTCGGCCGGGTGGACAAAGAACGCCGGCGTGCCGGTCGAGGCGAGCGTGGCGGCAATCTTGCGCCCGACATGGCCGCTCTTGCCCATGCCCATCACGATCACCCGGCCCCGGCAGGCCAGCATCGCGGCCACCGCAGCGCCAAAACCCGCGCCCTGGCGGGCTGCCAGCCCGAGCAGCGCGCGCGCCTCGATCTCGAAGGTCTGGGCGGCAAGTTGCAGCGCTCGATCGACGCGCTGATCGGCAGTCAGGGGCGGGGCCAAGGTCAAGAGGGTGTTTCCCAGCCTGCGCCCAGCGCTGGCAAAGGATAAAAAGGGAGAGGCGGCAATTCTAGGCGTCGACCCCGAACCTGTCGCGCGGCGGCACGCGCTTGGGGCGGCAGCCCCTGTCATGCTAAGGTGGCCGGGTCTGGAGTCGCCAGACGCCGACCGCTGATTGACACCATGGCGACCACTCTGGAACTCGTTCTGCTCTACCTGGTGGCCGCGGTGCTCGGCGTCGTGGTCTGCCGCCTGCTGCGTCTGCCGCCGATGCTGGGCTATCTGGCGGTGGGCGTGTTGATCGGCCCCCATGCGCTGGCGCTGGCCAGGGACACCGCTGGCGTGAAGTACCTGGCCGAGTTCGGCGTGGTGTTCCTGATGTTCGTGATCGGGCTGGAGTTCAACCTGCCCAAGCTGCGCAGCATGCGCA
>CALQBT020000077.1 GCA_943328885.2 Bordetella parapertussis
GAGGTCACCCCCAGGATCAGCATGTGCTCGGCCAGCCAGCCTTCGGCCCGGCCCATGTTGGAAGCGATGCGCAACGCAAAACACTTCTTGCCCAGCAGCGCATTGCCGCCGTAGCCCGAACCATAGCTCCAGATCTCGCGCGTGGCGGGGTAGTGGACGATGTACTTGGTCTTGTTGCAAGGCCAGGCCGTGCTGCGCTCACCCGGCTGCAGCGGCGCACCCACGCTGTGCATGCAGGGCACGAAAGCGCCGTCGTCGCCCAGCAGGTCGAGCACCGCGCGGCCCATGCGGGTCATGATGCGCATGTTGACCGCGACATAGGCACTGTCGCTGAGTTCAACGCCGATGTGCGAGATGTGCGAGCCCAGCGGACCCATCGAGAACGGCACCACGTACATCGTGCGTCCGCGCATGCAGCCCGCAAACAGCGGCGGCGTGCCGTCGGCCTGGCCAGTCTGCAACAAGGCGCGCATCTCGGCCGGCGCCATCCAGTTGTTGGTCGGTCCGGCGTCGTCCTTTGCTTCGCTGCAGATGAAGGTTCGGTCCTCGACCCGCGCGACATCGCTCGGGTCGCTGCAAGCCAGGTAGCTGTTGGGCCGCAGCGCTGGGTTCAGGCGCTTGAAAACGCCGGCATCGACCAGTTCGCCGCACAAGCGGTCGTACTCGGCTTGCGAGCCGTCGCACCAGTAGACCGCAGCGGCCTCGGTCAACGCGGCCATCTCGGCCACCCATGCCACCAGACGGCCATGTTTCACATAAGGTGGGATGTTCAGGCGCAAGCCTTCCATCACGGGCTGGTTCATCACAACTCCAATCATCTAAGAATAATGCCGGGAAACGGGATTGAACGAGACTCGTCGGGTGGCGTGGTCGGGGCTCGTGCAATGCCGCGTCGATTGCAGGACCCGGACAAAGGTTGTCGCGGGTCCCGTCGGCTGACAGCGGGTTGCGCCGGCGCCGGATTCAAGCTCACCGACGGTAGCCGGAACGCTTTGTCAAAAGAGTGTAATAGTCCGGTAAGCACCGGACTTCAGTGGATTATGCAAATTATGTATGACCTGATGCCGCCGCCGGCGAGGTCTCTGCAGGCCGGAACGCCATCCGGGTCAAAATCCCGATTTCGGCCATTGAATGCGCCAGGCCGCCACTGCGCGGCGCGATCCGTCTTCCGTCATCAAAGGTGTTCAGAGCATGAAGATCCTCAGCGTCAGCACCGGCCGCAGCGAAGTCCGAATGATCGAGGGCCGTGCGGTGCCAACCGCGATCGGCAAGACAGCGCGGACCGGGCCGGTGGTGGTGACGACGCTG
Source organism: Bordetella parapertussis (assembly GCA_943328885.2). Lineage (GTDB taxonomy): Bacteria > Pseudomonadota > Gammaproteobacteria > Burkholderiales > Burkholderiaceae_C > Pseudaquabacterium > Pseudaquabacterium parapertussis_A. The sequence goes on from CALQBT020000077.1 coordinate 1,309, forward strand.
GGTCTGGCCGGCGACGAGCAGGCCGACCAGAGCGTGCACGGCGGACAGTCCAAAGCGATCTACGCCTATCCGGTGGCGCATTACCCGTTCTGGCAGGGCGTGCGCGCGCAGGCCAGCGTGGCGCCGGCCGACGCCTTGCTCGCGCATGGCTTCATGGGCGAGAACCTGACGATCGAGGGTTTGATCGAACAGCAGCTGTGGATTGGCGACCGGCTTCGCCTGCCCGGCTGCGTGCTGACGGTCAGCGAGCCGCGGCAACCTTGCTACAAGTTCAACCACGTGATGGGCTTCCCGCAGGCCAGCAAGCTGATGTCTCAATCGGGCTACAGCGGCGCCTATCTCGCCGTGCTCGAGCCCGGAACGCTGTGCGCGGGCGACGAATTCGAGCTGCTGCCCGGTCCGCGCGAGGTCAATCTTCGGGAGCTGTTCAGGTCCAGGATGCGGCGCAGGCCCTGAGCGGGTCAGACCAGCGCGGGGTAGTCGGTGTAACCCGCAGCGCCGCCGCCGTACAGCGTGGCCTGCACCAGCGGGCTGAGCGGCGCGTCCTCGCGCAGCCTGTGCACCAGGTCCGGGTTGCCGATGAAAGGCTTGCCGAAGGCCACCGCATCGGCCGCGCCTGAGGCCAGCGCATCGATCGCCATTTGCCGGCTGTAGCCGTTGTTGACCAGCCAGGGCCCGCCGTAGATCGAGCGCAGCGCCGCGTAGTCGAAGGGCTTGACGCCCTTGTCGCTGAGGTCGCGCGCGCCGCCGGTCTGGCCCTCGATAAGGTGCAGAAAAGCCAGCTTGAGCGGCGCGAGCTGGCGCACCACATGGCTGTACAGCGCCTGGGCATCGCTGTCCTGCGCCGCGTCGTTGACCGGCGTGATCGGCGACAAGCGCAGCCCGGTGCGGCCGCCACCGATCTCGGCCACCACCGCTTGCATCACCTCGACCAGCAAGCGGGCCCGGTTGGCGAGCGAGCCGCCGTAGGCGTCGCTGCGGTCGTTGATGCTGTCGCGCAGGAACTGCTCGAGCAGGTAGCCGTTGGCGCCATGCACCTCGACGCCGTCGAAACCGGCATCGACCGCACAGCGCGCGGCGTGGCGGTAGGCCTCGATCACGCCGGGTATCTCGTCGGTGCGCAGCGCGCGCGGGGTCGAGCAGTCGACAAAGCCCTCGGTCGTGAAGGTCTTGCCCTTGGCCGGCCGCGCGGTGCTCGAGACCGGCGCCGCGCCGCCCGACTGCAGGCTGACATGCGAGATCCGGCCCACATGCCAGAGCTGCACCACGATGCGCCCGCCTGCGGCATGCACCGAGTCAGTGATACGGCGCCAGCCGGCAACCTGCTCGGGCGTGTACAGCCCCGGGGTGTCGAGATAACCCTGGCCCTGGGCGCAGACCTGGGTCGCCTCGGTGACGATCAGCCCGGCGCTGGCGCGCTGGGTGTAGTACTCACGCATCAAATCGTTGGGCAACTGGCCCGGTGCGCGGTTGCGCGTCAGCGGCGCCATCACGATACGGTTGGCCAGCGCGATGTCGCCGAAGCGGATGGGGTCGAAGAGAGAGCTCATGCCCGCTAGCCTAAGGCAGGCGGCACGGCAAGCGCTGTCACCTGGGTTCTAACCCCGGCCTCAAGCCGCACAGCCAGGCCCGCGGTCGCCGACCCGCCGCTACGGCCGGTACACAGCGACCCAATAGCGCCGGGTCAGCAGCATCGCCAGCAGGCCCTGGACGGCGATCGCCGCGGTGGCCGTCTGCGGCGTCAGAAGATCGGCGAGAAAGCCCAGGTACATGAAGCCGATCGGACCCGTTCCGATGCAGGCCGACAACACGCCCAGCAAGCGTGCGCGCATCTCGACCGGCGCGCCCCGGTAGACCAAGGTCGCCTGCATCACCGCGAAACCCACGCCGGCCATGCCATTGAGCAGCACGATCGCTGCGGCGGCCGGTGCGAAGCCCACCGTCGCGAAGCCGATCATCGTCACGAGATAGACCCCCACCGCGCCCAAGTAGATTGGGCCGTACCACTCGAGGCGCGCGAACCTGGCGAACACCAGCGCGCCGATCAGGCCGCCAACGCCTTCGCAACCCGCGAGCAGACCCACGTCCTTCGGGCCCAAGTGCAAAGAGCCGGTGGCGATGACCGGGATCATGCTGTTGCAAGGCCAGGCGAAGATGTTGAAGATCACCGTGACCAAGAACACGCCGATCAAGCGGCGATCGCCCCGAAGCCAGACCAGCCCTTCGCGCAAGCGGGTGAGGAACGAGGCCTGATGGGCCACGGCACGGCTGCCGCGCCGGCCCATGCCCAGCGCGGCGATCAGGCTCAGCGCATAGAGCGACACCCCCAGCCAGAGCACGCTAGACATGCCGTGCTGCGCGAACAGCAGACCCGCGAGCATCGGGCCGAGCACCCGGCTCGCGTTGTTGATGCCGATGTCGATCGAGATCGCCTGCCCCATCCTGTCGAGACCGACCGCCTCACCGATCATCATCCGGCGCACCGGGTTGTCGGCGGCCCAGCAGACGCCACTGACGAAGCTCGCGACCATCAGGTGCCAGACCTCCAGCGTCGCCAGGCTCGCCAGCAGCGCGAGCGTGAGCGAGCAGGCCATCGAGACGGCAACCATCAGGATCAGCGCGCTGCGCTGTTGAAACCTGTCCGCGGCAGCGCCCAGGAACGCGCCAAACAGACCCATGGGCAGCACCCGCAGCATGCTCAGCATGACGACGACCAAGGCCGAGTCGGTGGTCCGGTAGACGAACAGCGCCATCGCCAGCATCTCGAGCCAGCGCACGGTCGACGCGACGAAGCCGACCCACAGCAGCCGTCGAAAATCGGGAATGGAAAACAAACTCATTGGCACAGGCTTGCGCGTGGCTGGCCGCTGCCAGAACGGTGGCCGGCCTCGACAAGGCGGTCGAGGCCGGGGCGAGCCGCGATAGCGGCGGGCGTGTGCAGACGTTTCGAAGCGGGCATTTTGTGCGCAACCTGTGCATCAAGCGATATCGTTCGAAATCAAGCGCCGCGGCGCCTGGAGCCTGCGTTGCGGGCAGACCGTGAACGCGGTCTTCGCAGCACAGAGAATTTCTTCATTGTCAGCCGGCGCCAACATCAGGCCGCAGTTCGACCCCATCGCCTGTGGCGTGATCTTCGAGTGCCGCCTTCGCTGGGCGCCGAAAACCCTGGCGCTGTGGGACACCGCGCGCGACGGCGCTGCCCGCGGCCGCGCAACAATGCAGCTGCCATGACAAACACCAACCCACCGCCCGGACCGCTGTCCGGGCTGAAAGTACTGGAACTCGGCCAGCTGATCGCCGGGCCCTTTGCCGGCAAGACCCTGGCCGACTTCGGCGCCGAGGTCATCAAGGTCGAGCCGCCCGGCGACGGCGACGCGCTGCGCAAGTGGCGGATGCTGCACCAGGGCACCAGCGTGTGGTGGCAGGTGCAGAGCCGCAACAAGCAAAGCGTGGTGCTGGACCTGCGCACCGACGAAGGCCGCGCCGCCGTCCGACGTCTCGCCGCCGAAGCCGATGTGCTGATCGAGAACTTCAAGCCCGGCACGCTGGAGAACTGGGGCCTGGGCTACGAGACGCTGGCGGCTGAGAACCCCGGGCTGATCATGCTGCGCATCAGCGGCTACGGCCAGACCGGACCGTACCGCGACCTGCCCGGCTTCGCGGTGGTGGCCGAGGCGATGGGCGGCTTGCGCCACCTGATGGGCGAGCCCGGCCGGGTGCCGGTGCGCGCGGGCGTGAGCCTGGGCGACACGCTGGCCGCGCTGCACGGCGTGATCGGCGTGCTGCTGGCGCTGCAGGCCAGGGCCCAAAGCATCAGCGAAGCAGCGCCCAAAGGACGCGGCCAAATGGTGGACGTGGCGCTGTACGAGTCGGTCTTCAACTGCATGGAAAGCCTGTTGCCCGAGTACAGCGCTTTCGGCGCGGTGCGCCAGCCGGCAGGCTCGGCCTTGCCCGGCATCGCGCCGAGCAACGCTTACCGCTGTGCCGACGGCCAGGTGGTGATCGGCGGCAATGGCGACAGCATCTTCAAGCGCCTGATGCAGGCCGTCGGCCGCGCCGACCAGGCCGCCGACCCGGGTCTGCGCGACAACGCCCAGCGCGCGGCCCGGGTCGACGAACTCGACGCAGCGATCACCGCCTGGACCGTGCAGCGCAAGGTGGCCGAGGTGGTGTCGACGCTGCAAGCGGTCAGCGTGCCGGCCGGCCGCATCTACACCGTGGCCGACATCGCCACCGACCCGCATTTCCTGGCGCGCGGCATGATCCAGACCGTGACCAGCGCCGACGGCCTGACGCTGACGGTGCCAGGCATCGTCCCGAAGCTCAGCGCCACGCCAGGTGCGATCCGCAGCCCGGCGCCGACGCTGGGTCAGCACCAGGCCGAGGTGCTGGGGGCGCTGAGGGGCCCCACACCCATCCGATAAGCCAGGCGCGGTTTGCCCAGGGCCGGAGGCGCTCGCGCAACTTCGGCTTCCTGCATCCCGGCAGCGCAAAGGCCATCCGGTTGCTGCGGGTGCTGCACCTGCGCGCCGCGCCCATCGCCAGCATGCCGAAGACGCCAATACGGGCGGCTTGGCGGTGTGCCTGCGGCCAGCCGATGCGCGTGATGTGCAGGCGCATGCCAGCCCGCGAAACCGTCGCGGAGGGCCGCACTGCGTCCTCGCAGGCACCGCTGCGGCACCGCCGGGATGCTCTCCCCCGGGCTTGTCCAACCATCGGATCAGATCGCCGACTCGAGCGATCTATCCTTGATCGTCAGGCGCGCCTTGGAGTGTGTAAAACTCCATGTATTATGTGTACATCAAGAGGGAGCCAAGCCGCATGCGTACCAACATTGTGATTGACGATAAGTTGATGGATGCCACGCTCAAGGCGACCGGTATCAAGACCAAGCGAGAAGCGGTTGAGCTGGGGCTGCGTACGCTCTTGCGCTTGAAGCAGCAGACTGAACTGCGGAAGTTGCGCGGGAAGTACGAGTGGGAAGGTGACTTGGACGCCATGAGGCGAGACAAGTGATTCTTGTTGACTCAAGCGTCTGGATCGATTTCTTCAGGAACCAGCCGACCGCCCAAGCCGAGTGGCTTGACAAGAATCTGGGTACAGAAGGACTTCTCGTCGGTGACTTGATACTTGCGGAAGTATTGAGAGGTTTCAAAGACGGCCGTGGCTTCAACGAAGCCCGGCGCCTGCTCGGCAAGTTGGAACAGGTGAACCTGTGCGGAGAAGGCTTGGCCGTAGAGGCTGCCAGAAACTACAGAAAGCTTCGCAGCAAGGGAGTCACCGTTCGAGGCACAGTGGACGTAATCATCGCGACGCGCTGCCTAGTCGATGGCTTTCGGCTGTTGCACAGTGATCGCGACTTCGATGGATTTGAGCAGCACCTGGGCCTGCAGGTGGTGGCCTGGGGGGCCTAACGACGCCGTCGAACTTGCCGGGCTGCGCTGCCCGATAAGTTGCCCAGCCTGTGGGTGGTGGACTGCAAATGCGTAGGCGACCGAGTGGGCGGCGGAAATCAAGCGCTGCCGTACCTGGGCCGCTAGCTGACCCGGCGGGTTGGCCCAGGAGGCCGACACCCTCAGCTGCAAGAGCGGCCTCTTCACCTTCCGCTCCTGATCACCGTGCTGCCCAAGAACCTGATGCAGCCGCTGCAACAGCAGTTGGGTAGCACCCGCGCGCGGCTTCGACGCCTACGAGGTGCTGTTGGACGGCCAGCCGCTGGCCATTGGCGAGGAGCGCGAGGGGGCGCCGACTTCGGCCGGCCTTGGGGCGCTCAGTGCCGCTCTCCAACAGCCCTTCCCCCCAACAACACCAACAGCGCCCCCAAATCCACCGCATCCGCCCGCTGGCAGCGCTCCACCAGCCGCCGGTCCGCTGTCACCAGCGGGCAACCGGTGCGGCGCGCCAGCGCCAGGTAAAAGCAGTCGTAGGCAGGATGTTGAAGCCGTATGGACAAGCCCACCGCTTCCGCTGTCAGCCCGCCGCACGGGTGCACCTGCAAAGGCGCCTGCATCAACCAACGCGCCGCCGCGTCGGCGGTGGCAGCGTCGATTTCGCCGCGCGTCTGCTTCTTCCAGAAGATGTTGGCCAGTTCGGCAAACAGCAGATCGGGCACGAGCAACTCGTCGCCCAACAGCGCGCTGGCTTGGTCGGAGCCATCCTCGGGCAGCAGCCATTTGGCTGCCACGCTGGCGTCAATCACCCAGGCCGTCGTCATGGGCTGGCGCAGGCTGTGCGGTCAGCGCTCAGCGCGGCTTTCACGCAGCAGCTCTTCTGATGGGGTCTGCACCCGGCCCGCGCTGAGCGCGCGGATGTCGGCCGCCAGTTGCTGCCAATCGGCCTTGCTGCTGCCAGGTGGCTGGGTCAGGGCGCTGCGCACGATCTCGCGCAACTCGGCATTCATCGAGCGCTGGTGGCGCGCAGCACTCAGGCGCAGCTTTTCCTTCAAGTCATCGTCCAGGTTGCGCAAGACAAAGTCAGCCATGACAGGCGCCCCTTAACAGTGATGCCAATGATATCAATCTCCTGGCCTGATGGACCTCGGCAGCTCGCCGAGCCACCCGACCCCATCCCCTCGTCCGCACTGCAGCACTGGGCTTACTGCCCACGCCAGTGCGGCCGGACCCACCTGGAGCAGGCCTTCGATGAGAAGCTGCACAAGCTGCGCGCATGCCGTGCCTGCGCACCAAAGCCCCGACACGCCGCAGCGGGCGGGGCTCGCGGGTCAGGCGTGGCCCAGGCCCGCGGCCGCAATACCGGCGATGACGATCTCCTCGTCCTCGTCGCCAGTCCCGCCTGAGGCCCCAGCCGCCCCGATCACCGCGCCAGCGCCATCGGTGATCAGCACCGCACCGGTCTGCGGAATGAACTTCTGCAGCGAGGCCTGCGCCAACGTGTTGAAAAATGCCGGCACGTCCTTGGCGCGCTGCGCCAGCACCCGGCTGTTCACGCCCATGCCCACCGCCGCGGCGGCCTTGCCCAGCGCGATGTCCAGCCGCAGCGCGGTCGCGCCGTCGTCGCGCGCTGAGGCCAGGACCTGGGCAGCCGCGTCAACCACCACCACCCCCATCGGCTTGAAGCCCTTGGCGTGGGCGCTGGCCAGCGCGGCGTCGATCAAGGTGCGGGCAAGGGCAAGGTTCAGAGTGGTCATGGAAGTGGGTGTTGGTCAGTGCGCAGAAGGCCTGCATTCTCATCGACAACAGGCCGCAGGCGCTGCGAGCGCTGGTGGGCCTGGTGGCCTAGCGCGAGCCCGCAGCCCCGAAAGTCGACGGCACCACGTCTTTGGCGGTCACGCGCCGGCGCTCCAGCCAATAGGCCATCGGCGGCGGCACGGCGTTGAAGTCGGGGTCCAGGCCGAGCTTTTGCGCCGCGTCCATGGTCCAGTTCGGGTTGTAGAGCATCTCGCGCGCCAGCGCGACGAGGTCGGCCTGGCCTTGCTGCAGCACGCGCTCGGCTTGTTCAGCGTGCACGATCAGCCCGACCGCCATGGTCTGGATCTGCGCCTCGCGCCTGAGCTTGTCGGCGTAAGGCACCTGGTAGCCGTAGCCCACCGGCGCGCCGGGCACGGCGCCAGGCAGCACGCCGCCGCCCGAGCAGTCGATCACGTCGACGCCCTTGGTCTTGAGAATTTTGGCGAGCGCGACGCTGCTGTCGGGGTCCCAGCCCGCGCCGTCGTCGACCGACAGCCGCATGAACAAGGGCTTTGCCTTGGGCAGGTTGGCGCGCGCGCACTCGGTGACCTCGATCGCGAATCGCATCCGGTTCTCGAGGCTGCCGCCGTATTCGTCGGTGCGCTGGTTGGCAA
>CALQBT020000078.1 GCA_943328885.2 Bordetella parapertussis
AAGACATGAAGATCGCGCTGCGTACCTTCAAGGCGCAAATCCAAGGCGGCGACGAGGTGATGTTCTTCTTCGCCGGCCACGGCGTCCAGTTGGGCGCATCGAACTACCTGCTGCCGATCGACATTGCTGGCGAGAGCGAGGAGCAGATCAAGGACGACGCGATGCAGCTGCAGAAAGTGCTAGACGACATCAGCGAGCGAAAAGCCAAGTTCACGCTGGCGCTGATCGATGCCTGCCGCGACAACCCCTTCAAGGTGGCGGGCCGGGCGATTGGCGGCCGCGGCCTGGCGCCGACGACGGCGGCCACCGGGCAGATGGTGATTTTTTCAGCCGGCTCGGGCCAGCAAGCGCTCGACAAGATGGGGCCGGCCGACAAGCACAAGAACGGCGTTTTCACCCGCGTCTTTCTGAAGGAGATGCAGATCCCCGGGGTCAGCATCGACCGGATCGTCCGCAATGTCCGGACCGAGGTGGTCGAGATGGCCCGGTCGGTCGGCCATGAGCAGGTGCCGGCGATCTACGACCAGGTGGTCGGTGATTTCTACTTCAGCAAATAGCGGGTAGCGCTCGCGGATTTTTCTGTATCACCCTCAGCGCGCACTGCCGCCAGGACGGCCGCAAAATGCGCAAAACCCACCAACAGGAAACATACATGACCAACGATTGGACCCCACAGGTTGCCCTCGTCACCGGCGGCGCCCGCGGCATTGGCCGCGCCACGGTCAAGCACCTTGCCGGCCTCGGTGCGGCGGTGGCGATCAACTACTCCAGCAAGCCCGATGTGGCCGAGGCGCTGGCCGCAGAGATCCGCGCCGCCGGTGGCCGCGCGATCGCCGTGGGCGCCGACGTGGCTGACGCTGCCGCGGTGAACGCGATGGTGGCGCGCGCGCAGGCCGAACTTGGCCCGATCACCATCCTGGTCAACAACGCCGGCATCTCCTGGCCGGCAACGCTGGAAACCTGGGAGCCCGAGGGCTTTGCCCGGCTGCGCGCGGTCAATGTCGACGGCGTGATCCACACCATCCGTGCGGTGATGGCTGGTATGAAGGCGCGCCACTTCGGGCGCATCGTGAACATCTCGTCGGTGGCCTCGCACGGCAACACCGGTTTCACGGGCAATCACTTCTACGCGTCCACCAAGGCCGACGTCAACATCCTGACCCGGCGCTTCGCGATGGAACTCGGCCCCCAGGGCATCACCGTGAACGCGGTGGCGCCTGGCCTGACCCGCTCCGACATGACCCAGGGCAGCAGGTCCGATGCCGAGTGGCAGGAGGTGGTGGCGAGCTTCGCGCGCATCACCATCATGGGCCGGGTCGGCGAGCCTGAAGAGATCGCGCGAGCTGTCGCGTTCCTGGCCGCGCCCGAGGCCGGATGGATCACCGCGCAGGTGCTCACCGTCGATGGCGGGCGGATGGACTACATCGGCCACGGTTGACAGGCTTCGGGCGCAGCTCAGGACTTGTTTGGAGGGGTGGCGGCATCTTCCCGCAGCCACAAGCGCAACACGGCGGTGGCGCTTGCTGCACGCAGCTTGCAGATTTCGCGAGCTGCAGCCACTTCAGCTACTAGCAGCGCTTCGTCAGCAGGCGGCGCCGGCTTCATCGGCGCGACCTGTTTCGCAACGACCGCAGCAGGCGAGTTGCGTGGCGGTTTGGGCTTGGGTTTTGACCTGAACCATTCGAACATCGTGTGGCCTGTTTGTCGTTCGCCTTGGGTTCTGATTGGGTCGCCAGGCCGATCGGTGACGGTCGGCAAGTCATCGCTGACCTGGCTCAGGTCATCTGGGCTGCTGCACAACATCCTTGATCTGCACCGAACCATCTTCCTGGGTTTCGATCACGCCGCGCGCTTCGAGGTCCTTCATCACCCGACTGACCATCACGCGTGAAGCACCCACCACCTTGGCCATGTGCTGACGCGAGACCTTGGTGCGGACGGTCTTGACGCCGTCGATATCCTCAGCCATTTCCAACAGGGTTCGTGCGACCCTGCCGTAGACATCGAACAATGCCAGCGATTCGATCTGCCGGTCGGCACCACGCAAGCGCCGCACCAGGCCGTGCAGAATCGGGTAGGACAGTGAGGGTTTCTCGGGCAGGCAACGCGCAAATTCGGTACGGCCCAGCATCAGCATGTCAGTCTGAATTTCGCATCGCACCGTGGCCGAATGAGGCTCGTTGTCGATCATGCTCATCTCGCCGACATAGTCACCCGCCTTCAGTTCTGCCAGGATCACCTCGCGGCCGCGCGTGCCCGAGGTCAACACCTGCGCCCGACCATTGAGCAAGATGAACAAGGTGTTGCTCTTGCGGCCCTGTTCGACCACCAATTCGCCTCTACGGAAACGGCGCTTGATCACGCTGCCAGCGATCGCCAGCGCCTGCTCGTTGGTCAGCATTGAGAACAAGGGCACGCGGCGGATCAGATCTAGGTTGGTCAACATGGCCATGGGGAGCCCCATTTTTCGAACAAAGTGGTTACCGAACCATTCCGGCATCGCGACGGACCATGTTATTGCATCGCACAAGTCTGATCAGTAAACCCGGTCATTGAGATCAGGCTAAACACCTGTTGAGCACTGTCGGGCGGGCTCGAAAACGCGTCTTGACAATTTCAGCGCGCGATGAGCCATGGCGATGAGCCGGCTTGTCGGCAGGGCCTGCCTTGAGTCCTCAGGCGATGGCCTTGGACCGAGAGGTGGCGGTCCAGCGGTCGAGTATTTCGCGGGCGCTGTTGCGCGCAGGGTCCATTGCGCTGGCGTGGTCGGGTGTCTTGGCCGTCAGTTCGATCACATAGCCGTTGGGATCGCGGAAGTAGATCGAGTGGATGAAGCCGTGGTTGGAGATCCCGCGGGTCTCGATGCCAGCCGCGCGGCCCTTGGCGAGCATGTCGTGAAGCGTTTGCATGTCGACTTCCAGCGCGATGTGCAGATCGAAGTCGTGCTGAGGTTTGAACTCGAACGCCATGTCTGGTGCTTCGAAGAAAGCCAGGTAAGAGCCGTCGCCGAGTTGGTAGAAGGTGTGCAGGGTGTCGGTCTGGCGGCCGCTCTTGGTTTCGCCGATCTCCAAGCTTCCCGCCAGCGGCAGACCGAGAAAGTCTTCATAAAAGCATCGCGTCGCCTCGGAATCTCGGCAGCGGTAGGCGTTGTGGTGCAGTCCCTTGATCATCTCGTCTCTCCTGGTCTGGGCGTCGTTCTCAAGCGGTGCTGGAGAACGGTACGCGATGCGGTGATGCTGCCATTGAAGCGCCGGTTCGAATTCGCTCAGTTTGTCATGTCTGCCATGCGCCGTCCCGGATGCCTGGTGTTGGCCAGCGTATCCGTATCGAAGCCGGTGGTCTGCTCACTCGAGCGTGCGGCTCGCAGCTGCGGGTTGGCCACATTGACCGGCTGAGCGGCCGCCGCTACATTCGTTCACCACTTTGCACATTCCTAGAGGCTTGGGGCATGAACACTTCCACTGCGCTCCGGCCGTGTTGCCGGTCTGGCGCTAACAAGCGCGCAGCGCCAGCGCTGCGGTACTGCGGCCGCTGAGCCTAGCCTCGGCCCATGCAAAGACGCCGGTTCATCGCTTCGTTCTCGGCCTCGGTGCCTGCCGCGCTGGTCGGCCCGCGGGTCTGGGCGCAGGCCTTTCCGGCCCGAACGCTGCGCTACATCGTGCCGGTGGCCGCGGGCGGCGGCAGCGATCTGGTCGGGCGCACCGTGACCGAGCGCTGGGGCCGTTTGCTGGGCCAGGGCTTTGTGGTCGACAACGTCGGCGGCGGTGGCGGGGCGATCGCCTGCCTGGCCGCGGCCAAATCGGCGCCTGACGGCTACACCTTGCTGCAAGGCTATGTCGGCACCCATGGCACGAACCCGGCCACGCGCAGCAAGCTGCCCTACGACGCGGTGAAGGATTTCACCGCCATCGGCATGATCGGTGCCACGCCCAATGTGCTGGTGGTCCACGCCAGCCTGGCGGTGCAAAACATCGCTCAATTTGCTGAATACATGCGGCGCAACCCTGGACGCGTCAGCTATGGCTCGGCCGGCCAGGGCACGCTGACGCACCTGACGATGGAACTCTTCAAGCAGGCCGCCAACGCCTTTGCACTGCACATCCCCTATCGCGGCATTGCGCCCGCGTTCAACGACTTGCTCGGGGGCCAGACTCAGGCGATGTTCCCCGGGCTGGCCGCAGCGCTGCCGCATCTGCGGTCCGGCCGGGTGAGGGCGCTGGCAGTCACCGGCGCGGCCCGCCACCCGCTGCTCAAGGACGTGCCCACGCTGATCGAGTCTGGCTACAAGGGCTTTGATGCGGTGCAGTGGTACGGTGTTGTCGGGCCTGCCGGGATGGCGCCGGCGGTGGTCAAGACCCTCAATGACACGCTCAACGCCGTCCTGACTGGTTCTGACCTGCGCGACAGGCTTTCGGCTGAAGCGATTGAGCCGCAGGCCATGACGCCCGAGGCCTTCGGCCAGTTCATCCGTGACGACATCGCGCGCTGGACCCGGCTGGCGCACGACCGCAAGATTGACCTCGACGCCTGAGCGTTTTCCCAATCCACCGTATCCCTGCAAACTCCCAACATGGCCCTGAACACCGAAGTCACCGCCGACCCCAACGCGCCTGCCATCACGCAAGCCTTGGCCCAGTTCGTCGCGACCCATCCCTCGCGCGGCTGGAGCGAAGCGGTCGACCACGAGGCGCACCGAACCTTTGTCAATTGGCTGGGCTGTGCAGTGGGCGCGGCTCGGCACGAGGCAGTCGATGCTGCGCTGTCGGCGGTGCAGATGTTGCAACCGGCGGCGCAGGCCCAGGTGCTGGGCCGGACTGAGCGGGTCGACATGGCCAGCGCCGCCTTGGTCAACGGCATCTCCTCGCACACCTTCGATTTCGATGACACCCACCTCAAGACCATCATCCACCCCGCTGGTCCGGTGGCCAGTGCTTTGCTGGCGCTGGCCGAGCATCAAGGGTCGAGCGGCCGCGCGCTGATCGATGCGTTGGTGATCGGCATCGATGTGTCGTGCCGTGTCGGCAACGTGGTCTACCCCGAGCATTACGACCGCGGCTGGCACATCACCGGCTCGACCGGCATGCTGGGTGCGGCGGCTGGCTGCGCCAGGCTGCTGGGTCTGGACGTCAGACAGACGACGATGGCACTGGGCATTGCCGCATCGCAGCCTGTGGGCTTGCGCGAACAGTTCGGCACGATGACCAAGCCGCTGCACCCGGGCGCTGCAGCCCGCGCCGGGCTGATGTCGGCGCTGATGGCCCGCCATGGTTACACCGCGAGTTCGCGCGCGCTGGAGGCGCCGCGAGGCCTGTTGCAGGTGGTTTCTAGCAAATGTGACTGGGACCAAGCGACCGACGAGCTGGGGCAGCGCTTCGAGATTTCGTACAACACCTACAAGCCTTTTGCTTGCGGCATCGTGATCCATCCCAGCATAGACGCCTGCGCCCAGCTGCGCGCGCAAGGTATCACGCCCGAGCAGATCGATCGCGTCGAGTTGCGGGTGCATTCGCTGGTGCTCGAGCTCACCGGCAAGAAAGAGCCTGCTGACGGCCTGGCCGCCAAGTTCAGTGTTTACCATGGTTGCGCCGCCGGTTTGATCTTTGGCCGCGCTGGCGAGGGCGAATTCGCGGACGCCATCGTCAAGCGCGAGGACGTGGTCGCTTTGCGCCGCAAGGTGGTGGCCACGGTCGATGAATCCATCGCCGAGGCCGCAGTCGATGTCACTGCGGTGCTGCACGATGGCCGCAGAGTCCAGGTCCGGGTCGAGCATGCGATCGGCTCGCTGCAGCGGCCGATGAGCGACGCTGCGCTGGCGGCCAAGTTCCACGCGCTGGCCGATCCGCTGTTGGGCGCGCCGCGCAGTGCCGAGCTGATGGCGGCAGCCTGGTCACTTGGCGACAGCGCCGACTTGCGCGGCTTGGTGGCGCTGGCCAGGCCGTAAATCTTTCACAACGACAGAGGATGAACTCCATGAAGACGAAACTCGCCACCGTCGCTGCCACCTCCTTGTTGAACGGTTTACCGCTGCCTGCGTCGGCCGCCGATGCGTCGACCACGCCGCCCAGGTTCGCGCCCCTGACGGTCGAACAACTCAACGGCTACCAAGCGCCGCTCGGCCAGCAGGTGATGAGGGTCTCGAGCATAGGACTCGCCGGGCCTTACAGCCCGCTGCTGCGCAGCCCGGTGATGGGCCAGCGCATGTTCGACCTGCTGTACTACTTGCGCTGGAATTCCTCGGTGCCGCTGCGGCTCAACGAGTTCGCGATCCTGATCATCGGGCGGCAGTGGCGCAGCCAGGTCGAGTGGTTTGCCCATGCGCCGCTGGCGATCACGGCCGGCCTGGCCCCGGAGGTGGTGGCCGACTTGAAGGCGCAGAAGCGTCCGGCCAACATGAAGGCTGACGAGGCCGTGGTCTATGACTTCGTCACCGAACTGTCGACTCAGCACAAGGTCAGCGATGCGACCTTTGCGCTGGCCAAGCAGTTGCTGGGCGAGCAGCAGATCGTCGACCTGACGACGATCGCGGGTACTTATGTCACCGTGGCCATGCTGCTGGCGATGGCCGAAGAGAGCGTGCCGGCGGGCAAGGAACTGCCGTTCAAGGTCGGCGAGCCCTGAGGCCCACGGCACTGCGCTGCGGCGACAGGTCGCCGCAAGACGCGACACCCAGCGCTGTCACATCCCGGCGTAGTTAGGGCCGCCACCGCCCTCGGGCGTGACCCAGACGATGTTCTGGGTCGGATCCTTGATGTCGCAAGTCTTGCAATGAACGCAGTTCTGGGCGTTGATCTGCAGCCGATCACTGTCGTCGGCGTTCTTGACGAACTCGTAGACGCCTGCCGGGCAGTAACGAGACTCGGGCCCGCCGTAGCGTGCCAGGTTGATCGCTACTGGCACGCTCGCGTCCTTGAGCGTGAGGTGGGCGGGCTGGTTTTCCTCGTGGTTGGTGCTGCTGATGAACACCGAGCTGAGGCGGTCGAATGTGATCTGGCCGTCTGGTCTGGGGTAATCGATCTTGCGGCACTGGTCGGCCGGCAGCAGCCGTGCATGGTCCGGCGTGTCGCGGTGCAGCGTCCAGGGCGGCACTTTGAGCCCGAGCTTGGGCATCAGCCACTGTTCGATGCCGGTCATCACCGTGCCGATCAGCGTGCCCCATTTGAACCAGGGCTTGAAGTTGCGGGTTCGCATCAACTCGGCGTGCAGCCAGCTGTTCTCGAAGGCTGCGGGGTAGGCGCTGAGTTCGTCCTGGCTGCGGCCGGCAGCCAAAGCCTCGGCAGCGGCCTCTGCAGCGAGCATGCCGGTCTTGATCGCGGCATGGCTGCCCTTGATGCGCGCGGCATTCATCATGCCGGCGTCACAGCCTACCAGCGCGCCGCCCGGGAACACCAGCTTGGGCAGGCTTTGCAAGCCGCCGTTGTTGATCGCGCGGGCGCCGTAGCCGATGCGCTTGCCGCCCTCGATGTGGGAGCGGATGGCATGGTGGGTCTTCCAGCGCTGCATCTCCTCGAACGGGCTCATCCAGGGGTTCTGGTAATCGAGGCCGAGCACATAGCCCAGCGTGACCTTGTTGCCTTCGAGGTGGTAGAGAAATCCGCCACCGAAGCTGCCGTCGGTGACCGGCCAGCCGCTGGTATGCACCACCAGACCTGGCTGGGCTTTGTCGGGCGGGATCTCCCACAACTCCTTGATGCCGAGTGCAAAGCTTGGCGGGTCACGGCCTTCATCGAGCTGGTAGCGCGCGATCAACTGCTTGCCCAGGTGACCGCGCGCGCCTTCGGCAAAGATCGTGTATTTGCCGAGCAACTCCATGCCGAGTTGGAAGCCGTCGTGCGGCTGGCCGTCCTTGCCGATCCCGAGATTGCCTGTTGCAACGCCGCGCACCGCGCCCTGGTCGTCGTAGAGGATTTCGGCGGCCGTGAAGCCGGGGAAAACCTCGACGCCCAGCGCTTCAGCCTGTTCGCCCAGCCACTTGACCACCGCGCCCAGGCTGATGACGTAGTTGCCGTCATTGTGAAAGCATTCGGGCATCAACCAGTCAGGCGTGGTGGCGATGCCGTCCTCGCTGAGCACCAGCAACTGGTCGCCTGTGACGGCTTGGTTCAGCGGAGCGCCCAGGTCGCGCCAGTTGGGGATCAGCTCGGTGATCGCGATCGGGTCCATCACCGCGCCGGACAGGATGTGGGCGCCGGGCTCCGAGCCTTTTTCCAGCACCACGACAGAGATCTCTCGACCCTGGGCCTCGGCCAGTTGCTTGAGCCGAATCGCCGCGGCCATGCCGCCGGGGCCGCCACCGACGATCACCACGTCGTATTCCATGGCCTCGCGTGGGCCGAACTGGCTGAGAATCTCCTGCGGTGTCATCCGGGTTTGTCCTGTTGGTTTGAGTGGGTCCGGCTCGGGGCGGGTCGATTCTAACCGTGGGCGACCAAAAAGAGAACGACCGTGCTTTTTTATTCAAACGATGGCGATCAGAATCTTCGTCGAAAGCGATGTCCGGACTTGACGCGGCGGGGCAGGAGCCCTGCAGCGGTCGTGCTATCGTGTTTGCAGTCAATTTCGCTGGATCCTCAGCCTTTCTCCGACCCGACTGCCCATGAGCTACAACATCGATCTGTCCGGCCGTGTGGCCTTTGTCTCTGGCGCTTCTAGCGGCCTGGGTGCTCAGTTTGCCCGCACCCTGAGTCAGGCTGGCGCCGCAGTGGTGCTGGCCTCCCGCCGGGTCGAGCGGCTCAAGACCTTGCGCGCTGAGATCGAATCGGCCGGCGGCGACGCCCATGTGGTGGCGCTGGACGTGACCGACCCTGACAGCATCAAGTCGGCGGTCGCGCATGCCGAGACCGAGGTCGGCACGATAGACATCCTGATCAACAACTCGGGCGTCAGCACCACCCAGCGCTTGGTCGATGTCCGCCCTGAGGACTACGATTTCGTGATGGGCACCAATGCGCGCGGGTCCTTCTTTGT
>CALQBT020000079.1 GCA_943328885.2 Bordetella parapertussis
CAGGCCCGTGCCCAAGGCTGGCGTGAGGTGCCGCGTGAAACCCACTTGCTGGACCTGCGCCCTGGCCTGGTGGCCTTGCGGCGCGGCTTCCACGCCACCAAGCGCAACCAGATCGCCAAGCCCTTGAGGATCGACAGCCGCATCGCCCAGGCGCGCAGCGCGCAGGATCTGGAGCCCTACTTCGAGGTCTACGCCCACTCCCTGCAACGCTGGGGCCGCGCCGGCGCCTGGCCCTACCCGCGGCAGCTTTTCCTGGATCTGTTGCGCAGCCCCGCAGCCCGCATCTGGACGCACCATGTGCAAGGGCGCCTAGCCTGCGCGATGGTCATCCTGGAATCCCGCCACCAAGCCCTGTACTGGCAAGGCGTGTCGCGCATTGACGAGTACCAGAAACCTGCCCACCCCGTGGTGCGGCTGCTTGATGCGGTGATCCAGGACCTGGTCGCACGTGACGTACCCATGCTCAACCTCGGCGCCAGCGACGGCCTGCCGCAGGTACGGCGCTTCAAGGAGGAGTTCGGGGCTCAGCCTGCAGCCTACAGCGCGATGGAGTGGGAGTCCGCTTCCTGGCGCTGGCTGCGGCAGACGCGCAGTCGACTTTCTTCAAACCTGCCGGGATCATCCGGGCTTCACAGGGCAGGGGCATGATGGGCAATGCAGTCTCACCAGGGGGTATAGATGGCTGAAGTGGACTGGGACGAACGGGCCCGGCAAGGGGTGGGTCTGCAGTCGGTGATCGACCCCGGCGACCGCAGCGGTCTAAAAAATGGCCTGATCGACCGCATTCAGTGGGACGTGGTGCAGCCCTGGGCCAGCAGCCGGCGCCGGGTGCTGGACTATGGTTGCGGCATTGGCCGCTTCGCGCAGCGCATCATCGCCACTGGCAGCACCTACTGCGGCATGGACACCTCGTCAGCCATGATCGAGGCCGCGCGTCAGGCGCACCCGGGCGGCTCCGCCACCTTCGTGCACGCGCCTGGCCTGCCGCTGCCGCTGGATTCCGGCCGCTTCGACGGCTGCCTGACGGTGGGCGTGCTGCAGTGCCTGACCACGGCCGACGGACAGGCCCTGCGTGACGCAGTGGTTGAACTGGCGCGCATGCTGCCAGCCGGCGGCGAGTTGCTGATGATCGAGCAAGCCAGTGCCTCAGGTCGCCATTCCGGCTCTGTCAGCCACAGCACCTCGGAGCGGAACTACCTGGACGCGCTCGCCCCGTACTTCGAGGTGCTGGACCTGCAGCGCATCCGCCTGGCCACCCTCACACGCCCCAGTGCCGCGTACCTGCGCTGGGGCGCAACCTGGCCTGCGCGTAGCACCGTAGAAGGCTGGTTGGCTCGTCGTGAGCATGCCCGGGCGAGGTCTGCGGATAGCGCGGCACTTCAGGCGCAGGTCTACCACGACGTGGCGATCCGCGCGGCGCGACGGCCTTGAGCCAAGGGCCGCGCCGGCCATGTGCGCATCGACACCGTCCACCAAGGCGACCTGAACGGCGTCAAGGGCATGCACCACATCACCTGCGTGGACGAAGTCAGCCAGTGGCGTTCAACAGTGCGTCCGACTCTGCGACCAGTTCCGCCATAAGCGCCAGATGCTCTGGAGATCCCAGAAAGGAACTGGTCGCGCAGAAACGATTCCTGCTAGTCGTTTCACCAGTTTTGCCTGCGCGTTCAGCCCAAGCTTGGCTGGAAATTCGCCCAATGACCAAGCCTACACCCCGATCAGCCTAGGGTTAAACCCGCGTTGCATCAGGAGTCGCCGGACGCGTTCGCCTTCAGCACAGCGGGTTGACATTTTTATTGGTTGAACCTTTAAAATGATGCTAGCGGCAACGGCGAAGACTTGTCAATCAAATCGATCACCGGCCGGATTTAGGTTGAACCTTTGGCAGGATGCCCAACCCATTTCAACGTGTCAAGCTGGAGTCTCCCCGTGAACCCACCCGTCGCCCCGCCACCGTTCTGGCCCAAGGCACTGCCGACCGAAATGCATGTCCCGCGCACCAAGCTGTGGGAAAACCTCGAGATCGCGGCGCGCCGCTACCCGGACAAGCCGGCGTACCGCGTCTACGGCCAGGTGACGAGCTTCACCACGTTGTGGCGCGACGCGCAGCGCCTCGCCGGCTGGCTGCAGCAGCGCTGCGGCGTGAAGCGCGGCGACCGCGTGCTGCTCAGCGGCCAGAGTTCGACCCAGTTCGTCACCGCCTACCAGGCGATCCTGCGCGCCGGTGCGGTGGTCGTGCCGGTCAACTCGATGTACCTGAGCGAGGAGTTCGCGCACCTCGCCGAAGACAGCGGCGCGCGGGTGCTGATCACCGCGCAGGAACTGTGGCCGCGCGTCGAGGGGCTGCTGGGCCGCGGCGTGGAGCACGCCATCGTCTTCAACTACGCCAAGCCCGGCGACACGCTCGACGCCGACACGCCCGACTGGTTCCGCGCCGCGCCCGCCGCCGCTATTGCCGATGCGCCCGATGCGCGCGTGGGGTGGCTGTCCGATGCGCTTGCTGCCGGCCTGGCGCCGGCAGCGTCCGAAGGCGGCCCTGACGATCTCTGCTTGATCGCCTACACCTCGGGCACGACGGCGCGGCCTAAGGGCTGCACGCAGACGCACCGCTCTCTGCTGACGGCTGCCGTGACGCCCGCGATCTGGCGCAACGACACGCCCGACACGGTGTTTCTCGGCGCGTCGCCGATGTTCCACATGCAAGGCCTACAGGCCGTGATCAACACGACGATGGCGCTCGGCGCGAGCGTCGTGCTGCTGCCGCGCTGGGATGCCAGCCGTGCCGTCGAGCTGATCTCGACGTACCGCATCAACCGCATCGGCGCCTCGCCGCCGATGCTCGTCGACCTGCTCGCGGTGCCAGGCCTGAAGGCAGACGCGTTCGACAGCGTGGGCGTCATCACTGGCGGCGGCTCGGCGCTGGCCGAATCGGTGAACAAGCGGCTCGCCGATGAACTGGACATCACCTACCTTGAAGGCTACGGCATGACAGAGACCAGCTCGATGGTGATGTGCAACCCGCCACGCCGCACCAAGCGCCAGTGCCTGGGCATTCCGACCTTCGGCGTCAGCGCGATGGTCGTCGACCCCGTCACGTTCGACCCCCTGCCCGACGGCGCCACCGCCGGGAGCGGTGAACTCTGGGTCGCCGCCGACCAGGTCAGCCCGCACGGCTACTGGCGCAACGATGCCGCGAACCGCGAGTCCTTCGTCGAGCGCGACGGCAAGCGCTGGCTGCGCACCGGCGACCTGGTGACGCGCGACGCCGACGGCTACTACTTCCTCGTCGACCGCCTGAAACGCATGATCAACGCGGCCGGCTACAAGGTCTGGCCCTCCGAGGTCGAGTCGCTGCTGCACCGCCACCCCGCCGTGCAGGAGGCCTGCGTGATCGCCACGCTGGACCCGCGGCGCGGCGAACAGGTGACGGCGGTCGTCGTCGTGCGCCCCGGCATGAGCTTGACGGCCGAGGCGCTGATCGATTGGGCGCACGGCCAGATGGCAACCTACAAGTGTCCGCGCGCGGTCGAGTTCATCGACCGCCTGCCACGCGCCGGCACCGGCAAGATCGACTGGCGCGGCCTTCAGGAGTCGATCCGCGCACGCGATGCGGCGGCTTCGGCCGGCGGTTCGACGAGGGCCACGGCATGAAGGCCCTGCGGGTTCACGGCTACGGGCCGGACGATCACATCGTGCTCGACGAGGTGCCCGTGCTCGAGCCCCGCGCCGGTGAAGTGCGCGTGCGCGTGCATGCCTGCGGCATCTCGTTCGTCGACCTGCTGTTAGCGCGCGGCGGCTACCAGATCAGGCCCACGCCGCCGTTCGTGCCTGGCAGCGAGTTCAGCGGCGTTGTCGACGCGATCGGCCCCGACACCACCACCGATCTGAAGCCCGGCGACCGCGTCGCCGGCACGCGCCAAGGCGCCTGGGCCGAGTCGGTTTGCGTGCCCGCGACGTCGATATTCGCGCTGCCGGCGGATGCGTCGTTCGTCGAAGGCGCCGTGCTGCTCGCGGCCTTCGGCACCGCGCTCTATGCCTTGCGCGAACGCGGCCACCTTCGCCCCGGCGAAACACTGCTGGTACTGGGCGCTAGCGGCAGCGTCGGCCACGCCGCAGTCCAGATCGGCAAGCTGCTCGGCGCACGCGTGATCGCCGCCGCATCAACGGCACGCAAACGCGACGCGGCAATCGCCGCCGGCGCTGACGACGTCGTCGACGCGACGGGCGACTGGAAAGACGCCGTCAAGACCCTGACCGCGCCGCGTGGCGTCGATGTCGTGCTCGACACGGTCGGTGGCGACGCCACCGATGCCACGTTCCGCACGCTCGGCTGGGGTGGCCGCCACCTGATGGTCGGTTTCGCCGGCGGCACGATCCATGCGCTCAAGTCGAACCTCGCACTCGTCAAGGGCGGCTCGTTGATCGGAGTCGACTTTCGGCAGTCCGGCGAACGCGACGGCAGCCTCGCGCACGACGTCAAGCAAGACGCGATGACGATGTACCGAGCGGGCCGCATCAAGCCGCTGGTCAGCCATGTGCTGCCACTGGCACGCTTCGAGGAAGCCACCGCGCTGGTTGGCGACCGCGCCGGTTTCGGGCGTGTCGTCTTCACCTTCGACACAGGCGCCTGACTCAAGCTGGAGTGACGCCCTCAACCAGCTGCAGCGCCGCCAGGATCACGGCCGATTCGTCGACCGTGCCGGCCTTGCGCATTTCGCGCAGCGTGCCCAGGCCCCGCGGTTTGCGCGTGATCTCGGCCGATATCTTGTCGACGATCGGCTTGGCGTGCCGTCCGGTACGATGCCCATCGACCGGCCCGACAGCTTGACGGCGGGATAGCCGGCCTCGGCGAAGGTCGGCACTTCGGGGAATTCCTTCAACCGCGTGGGCAGCGCAAGCGCCAGCAGCTTCATCGTGCCGGCCCTGGCCTGCACCGCCAGGCTGCCCTGTGCGCCCATCACCGCCTTGATCTGCCCGCCCATCAACGCTTGGATGGCCGACGCCTCGCCCTTGAACGGCACGTGCACTGGGCGACCAGGCCGCTCTGGGCCTCGCACAGGCAGCATGAGCTGAGGTGCGCTTCGTCGGCGCCAGGAAGGTGCCGCGCTTCGGGGTGGTCCGCGCTGCGCCCTACTCCACCTTGACGCCCGACTGGCGGATCGCCTTGGCCCATTCCTCGGCCGAGGCCCTCATGACCGCGGCGAACTGGGCCCGCGTGGTCACGGCGGGCACCTCCAGCGCGTAGCTGAGGATCTGCTCGCGCACGTCAGGGCGGGCGGTGATGCGGTCGATTTCTGCCGACAGCCGATCGACGATGGGTGGCGGCGTTCCCTTCAGCAAAAAGAAGCCGACGAAGCCTTCGATGTCGAGGTTGGGGAACTTCAGTTCGTAGCCGGTCGGCACATCGGGGAAGTTGGTGAGGCGTTTGCGCACGCTCACCGCCATCAGCGGCCGGACTTCCTTCTGGAATTGCCTGACCAGGCCGCCGGTGAGCCAGCCGGCGGTCAGCCGGCCCGACGCGAGGTCTGGGGCCAGCGCCACCTCACCGCGGTAGGGGATGTGCAACACCTTGATGCCCGCATGCTGCGCCAGGAGCTCCATGTACACGTGCGTTGCCGATCCGTTGCCCGGTGTGCCGTAGCTGATGGGCACCGGCGACTTCCTGGCGTACTCGATGAATTCCTGCATCGTGTTCAGGCCGAGTGAGGTCTTCACGCACAGCAGGCTGCTTCTGCTGGCCATCTGCGACACGGGCATGAAGATCTCGAACGGGTCGTACTTCACGCTCGGGTACAGAAGGGGCACGCGGACCAGTTCGGTCGACGCCTGCAGCAGCGTGTAGCCGTCTGCCGGCGACGACGTGACGGACGCGATGCCGATGGTCTGGTTCGCGCCGGGCTTGTTGTCGACGATGACGGTCTGCTTCAGCGCAGTCTTCAGGTGCTCGGCATAAATGCGCGCCAGGTTGTCCGGCGCGGTGCCGGCCGCGGAGGGGACGACGATGCGCAGCGTCTTGGACGGCCAGTCGGTCTGGGCCCGCGCAGCGGCGGGCAACAGTGGCAACGCGGCCGCGGCGAGGGCGCGGCGCGTGAAATCGCGGCGGTGCATGGGATTCATCGGGTAGCCTTCCATCATCGGTCAAAGGTATTTTGGTTCAACCAATGAAGCACAGGCGCTAGAGATAACCCCTAGAGAAGGTCTGCATAAATCCCGACCGGATGTGCTTGGCCGATCGTGATGTATCTGGGGAAATCTAACCCATGAAACATGCGGATCAGGGTCTGAACCTGACGACGAAGCGCACGCGCCAAGCGCGAGTTCCTCGACGAGATGAATCGCGTGGTGACCTGGGCGGCGCTGGTGGAGTTGGTGGAGTTGGTGGTGCCGTTTGCGCCCGAAGGTCGGCGCGGTCATTCGCCGTTTTCGCTCGAGACGATGCTGCGGGTTCACTTCATGCCGCAATGGTTCACGCTGAGTGACCCCGCGATGGACGAGGCCTTGCACGATACGCCGCTGTTGCGGGAGTTTGCAGGGCTGGACAACTGGCGCTCGCGCCTGCCCGACGAGACGACCATCCTGCGCTTTCGTCACTTGCTGGAAAAAAGCACAAGCTGGCGACCCAGATCCTGGTGGTGGTCAACGACCTGTTGCGCGCCAAGTGGCTGATGCTGCGCGCCGGAACGGTGGTCGATGCCACGCTGATCGCCGCACCGTGCTCGACCAAGAACGCCAGTGTTGAAGGTGCGCTGCCGCGGGCACAAGAAGAACACCGCGCAGCTCGACACGCTGTTTGCGCTGTCCAACCTGTGGATGGCCCGGCGAAGTTTGCTGGTCGCGCAGGAATGAGTGCGCCTTCCGCAGGGAAAAGCGACCTCGACGAGGCTGATGAGCCCGAATTTTGGTCTTGTCGGCAGCGCCGGCTGATCAGCTGGGCGGCGAATGCGGCCCGTCTCCCAACACACGGCCAACGCGTCCAGATCGCCGCAGCGGGTAGATGAACTGCGTCAGCCAGGGCTCTGGCCCGTGGATTAGGTCGTCGCGCAAACCGAAAGCCGGCGGGCAGCGTCGCGTGATGCGTGCGCTGCCGAACAGCAGATCCCAGACGAACAACAGGTTGCCGTAGTTGCCGCTGTAGTGGCCGATGCCGTCGTCCTGCACCAGCGCATGGTGGGCGTAATGGGTGCTCGGCGTCGAGATCGTGCGCTCGACCAGCCAAGCCAGCGGCGCCAGCCAGCGCTTGCGGTAGAGCCAGGCATCCCAGCGCAGCGCCGAATGCGCGCTGATGATCACCGTCAGCTTGACGATGCTGTAGCCCACATAGACCCAGCCGAAGCCCAGGTAGACCAACACCCCCGACAGCCACAGACCCGGCATCAGCAGGTAGTAGAAAGCGTTGTTGCGGTAGACGACGCGAACACTCATGTAAGCCGCCGAGTGGTGGGCCCGGTGCAGCGGCCACAGCACCGAGCTGTGGCTCAACCTGTGCCAGCCGTACTGCGTCAGGTCGTCGGCCAGCAGCAACACGGCCAGCATCGCCAACCCGTGCCAATGCGCGAGCGCCCCTTGCTGCGTCGGCATCGCCCAGCTGCACAGCGCGGTCGAGGCACCGAGCACCGCGATCGAGATCAGCGGGAACAGCGCCGTCACCGCGATGTCGAGCCGGTTGTCCTCGCGCGTGGCCTCGGCTGCAAAGAAGCGACCCTTGAGCCCTTCAGCCAACGCAAAGCCGCCGAACACGATCACGATCACCAGGCATAGAACCGCTGACGGCTGCATCGCAGTTCAGCCCTTTGCCTTGCCGGCCCGGCGACGCGCAGCGCGCAGGCCGGGTGCAAGGAGAGTATGAGAAAGACCGTGCATCGCCGTACTGTAGCGTCTGGCGCGAGCCTGTAGCCGCAGCCGGTGTGACCCCTCGCCGCCACGGTATCGGGCGGGACGGCCCTGCTCAGCGGGCGCGCGCCGCCGTGGCGAGCCAGGCCAATACCTCGGCTGCCGACGGCGGACCCGTGACCGCCACTGCCGGCGAATTCGGTGTCAGGAACACGACGTAAGGCGTGACGCCGCGCCAGCGCGGATCGACCGCATGGCGCAGCGCCGGCGCCTGGCCGGCAAAGGCCAGCAGCCTGTCGGCCGGGTGGTAATGAGCATCGGCTTTCAGCCCGGCATCGTCCTGGCCAGGCGCGAGATCCATCACCACCGCAATCAGCGCGGCGCGGTGCCGGCCGATGTCCTGGCGCAGCTGGGCCAGCACCGCCGGACAGTGGCCGCAATCGGTGGTCGAGAACACCACCACCGTGGGCTGCTTGAGGCCGGACTGCAGCGCGGTCCAGGTCTTGGCATCGAAGGCCTCGACCCGGCGCGGCGCGGCGCTGGCCACCGGCAGCAAGGCCGTCAGAGCGATCAGCGCGGCGAGTGCGGCAGGTGCGGCCAGTGCGGCAGGCGCGAAACACCGCGCAGTGCGGTCAGCGTGACATGTTTTCAACCCGGACTCCTTGGGCGGTGCGCCACAGCGCGAAGATCTGCTCGCCGCGCTTGACCAGCAGCGGGTGGTCGTTGTCGTCGGTGCTGCGGCCGAGCTCCCGGATCGCAAAGCTGCGTCCATCGTCGACCGAGACCCAGGCGCGCCAGCGCGTAGCCTGGCCGTCAAAGCTGCGCCAGGCGATCACCAGTTGCGAGCCTGCGCTTTGCACCGCGGCATGCTCGGCCTGTTCATCGGGCAGCGGCCGGGCTTGCCCGATCGGCGAACCATCGACACCCAGCCGCCCGAAGCGAACCAGGGCTTGGCCGGCGCGGTCGCCAAACCACACCGCGTGGTAGCCGCCGCCAGCCGCAGGCGCCAGCCCGGGGCCATGGTGCGGGCAGGCTTCGAGGGCCCAGTGGTCGAAACTGGCGCGAACAGGCGGCGCAGCGATGCTCGCCACTGGCGCGAAAGCGTGGTC
>CALQBT020000080.1 GCA_943328885.2 Bordetella parapertussis
CGCTGTCGTTCATGGCGCTGACCTACTTCCTGATTCCGGTGCTGTTCCGGCGCGAGATGATCAACCCTGGCCTGGCGAAGATTCAGCCCTGGTTTTTCGGCTTGTCGATGTACTTTTTTTGTCTGGTGATGATGGGCGCAGGCACGCTGGGCGTGTCGCGTCGTCACTGGGACATGGCTTTCAGCGGCGCGGCGATGGCCTACGAGTGGCCAGGCGCGGCCTACCTGATGATGGGCCTGGTGGGCATCGCGGGCGTTGCAGCGATGGTCGGTGGCGCGATCTACATCTACATCACGGTGGGTTCGCTGTTGTGGGGCAAGAAACTCGACAGCGGCAGCATCAGCGCACGCTTCACGCCGATCCCGCCGACGCCGGTCGGGGGCGCGGTGCAGACCTATGGTTCGGCAGGCTTTGCCGCACCGGGAACCTTCGTGCTGGCGATGGTGTTCCTGACGGCCTTCGTGCTGTATTACTTCATCAACTGGAAGTACCTGTCGCAGGTCTGGGGCCTGAGCTGATCGCGGACGCATGACCATGACCTCCACCTTCGCTCCCGTTGCGATCCATGCGGGCCAGCGCGCCCGTGAGGTGCTCGGCTTGTTCAAGCTGCGCATTGGATTCTTCATCATGGTCACCGCGTTGGTCGGCTTCATGGTCACGCCCGGCCCAGGGCTGAGCCTGTTGCAGGTGACGGTGCTGGCGCTGTCGGTACTGCTGGCATCGGCCAGCGCCGGTGCGTTCAACCAGTACGCTGAGGCCGACACCGACCGCCTGATGGCACGCACCCGTAACCGGCCTTTCGCGACCGGTGCGCTGGCGCGCCGACCGGCCTGGTTGCTGTTGATGGCGCTGATGCTGGTGGTCGCTGTCCTAGCGGCCGGCTGGGTGTTGAACGCGATGTCGGCCTTGTATGTGTTCCTGGGCGCGTTCTTCTACGGCGTGGTCTACACGCTGTGGCTGAAGCGGCGCAGTTGGCTCAACATCGTCATCGGCGGACTGGCTGGCAGCTTTGCCGTATTGGCAGGCGCGGCGGCGGTCAACCCGGCGGTTGGCGTGCACGGTTGCTTGCTGGCTTTGGCGCTGTTTCTGTGGACGCCGCCGCATTTCTGGAGCCTGGCGATTGCCGGCCACGCCGACTACGCCGCTGCTGGCGTGCCGATGTTGCCGGTGGTCGTGGGCGACCAGCGCGCCGCCCAGGTGGTCTACGCCAGCGCGGTGGCGCTCGCGCTGGCGTCTCTGCTGCCGATGTTGTTCGGCGCCGGATGGGTTTACCTGGCCGGCTCGCTCGGCGGTGGGCTGTACTTCGTCTACAAGGCCAGGGCGTTGGCGCTTGCGCCCAGCCGCGCGACGGCGATCGCGTCGTTCCTCGCGTCGCTGGTGCAACTCGGCGCGTTGCTCGCCGCGGCCAGCCTCGACGGCGCGCTGCGCTAGGCCTCGCCTTGCTGCCTGTCAAAGGTCCTACGCCGATCGGGCAAGCTGGCGCTGTGTCTGTTCGGCCACGCAGCGCCCCTGCCATGTCCTTGCTGCGCGCCGCGGTTTGCGCGCTGCAACTCGCACTCTGTGCCGTGCCGTCGCCCGCCTGGGCTGACGACGCATCGCCACCTACGGCCGCCAACCCACCGCAAGGGCTCGACGCTGCGGCGGCCGTTTCTACGAGCCAGGCGGCGGTCGGACGGATGCTCTCCGAGCACGCCATGTTTGACAGCGATGGGCGCGCAGTGCGCTTGTCGTCCTGGCGCGGCAAGCCGCTGTTGGTGAGCTTCATCTACACCGGCTGCTTCCAGGTCTGCCCGACCAACACCAAGGCCTTGGAGCAGGCCGTGCGCAAGCTGGAAGCGCGCTTTGGCACCCAACAGTTCAAGGTGCTCAGCATTGGCTTCAACCAACCGGCCGATTCACCGCTGGCGATGAAGGCCTTCGCCGCACAGCAGGGCGTCAATTTCGCCAATTGGTCTTTTCTCAGCCCGCCGGCGGCAGTGGTGGAGGCCTTGACGCGCGATTTCGGTTTCAGCTACCAGGCCACGCCGGCAGGCTTCGACCATGTGCTGCAGGTCAGCTTGGTCGACGCGCAAGGCCGCATCGTGCGCCAGGTCTACGGCGGCGAGTTGCCAGCCGACGCGCTCGGCGAGCCGCTCAAGCAGTTGCTGGCCGGGGCGCCACTGTCGCCGCCATTGAGCCTGGCCGACCTCGTCAACCGCGTCCGCATCCTGTGCACGGTGTACGACCCCCGAACCGACAGCTACCGCATCGACTACAGCCTGGCGATCGAGGTCGCCGGCGGCTTGACCTTTTTGGCTGCGGTGCTGTTGTATTTTCTAAACGAGTGGCGCCATCGACGGACGATGCGCCGCGCGCCGCAAGCATGAGCACAAGCCTGGATGGCGCGGCGGTCGATGCCGGTTGGCTGCGCGCGCCGGCGCTGCGGGCATGGCGGGTTTTGGATCACAGCTTAGACGGCCTGGTCGGTGCTGCGGCCAACCCGCTGCGCCACCTGGGTGCGCTCGGCTTCCTGTTCTTCTGGTGGCTGGCGGCCAGCGGCCTGTATCTGTTCGTGGTGCTCGACAGTTCGGCCACCGCTGCCTTCGAGTCGATCGCCAACCTGGCGCGCCAACCCTGGTACATGGGAGGATGGCTGCGCAGCGTGCACCGCTACGCGGCCGATGCCTTCATCGTCGCGATGTTGACCCACTTGCTGCGGGAATGGCTGCTCGGTCGCTACCAGGGGTTTCGCCGCTTCTCCTGGCTGACCGGGGTGCCCTTGCTGCTGTTCGGCTTTGGCGCCGGCATCATCGGCTTCTGGCTCAACTGGGACCGGCTCGGCCAGTTCTCGGCCACCGTCACCGCCGAGTGGCTGGATGCGCTGCCGGTCTTCAGCTCGCCCCTGGCACGCAACTTCGTCAGCAAGACGGCGGTCAATGACCGTCTGTTCTCGCTGTTCATCTTCATCCACCTCGGCCTGGCGCTGTTGCTGTTGTTCGGCCTGTGGTTCCACATCCAGCGTTTGACGCGCGCTGCGGTGCTGCCGCCGCGCAGGCTGGTCTTGCTCAGCACGCTGGGCCTGCTGGCGCACGCCATGGTCGCGCCTGTCGTCAGCCAGGGGCCGGCCGACCTGTCGCGCGAGCCAGGCGCGCTGGCGCTGGACTGGTTTCTGTTGTTCGTGCACCCGCTGGCCGATGCGAGCTCGGCCAACACGGTCTGGGTGTTGTTCGCTGCAGCGCTGCTGACCTTGTTCGGTCTGCCGTTCTTCCCGAAGCGGGCGCGCTTGCCGGCGGGCTTGCAAGCCCAGACACCGGTCCCGGTGGCCCAGGTCGACCCTAGCAACTGCAATGGCTGCCGGCGCTGCGTCATCGACTGCCCCTACGCCGCAGTCAAGATGGTGCCGCATCCCGACTGGCAGACGCCCGGGCGGCCGATTCGCGAGTTGGCGCAGGTCGATGCTGATCTGTGCGCCAGCTGCGGCATCTGCGTCGGCGCCTGTCCATCGTCGACACCGTTTCGCAGCACTTCGGTGCTGGTCACCGGCATCGACATCCCACAGCAGCCGATCGACAGCGTGCGCCGCGAACTCGACGCCGGCCTGGCGGCATTGCACAGCGAGCACCGGTTTGTGGTGCTGGGTTGTGCGCAAGCATCGGCGATCCTGCCAGCGGCGCAGCCCGACGTCGTCAGCCTGAGCCTGGTCTGCACCGGCATGTTGCCGCCGTCGTTTGTCGACTATGTGTTGCGCAGCGGGGCGTCTGGCGTCGTCGTGACCGGCTGCCGTGAAGGCGACTGTGTGTTCCGCTTTGGCCAGCGCTGGACCGACCAACGCCTGCGTGGCGAGCGTGAGCCGCAGTTGCGCGCCAGCGTGCCACGTTCACGCCTGCGCGTGGTCTGGCCGACCTCGGGCGCGCCAGGGCCGCTGACCGACGCGCTGGACCAGTTGCGCGACGCAGCGCGCAGCGGGCCGCTGCCGGCCGTCGATACCGAGGTTTTCCATGCCTGAAGTCTCTCCTTCCAAACCAACGCGGGCACTGGCCTGGCTGGCCCAAGGGCTGCTGTACGGCTTGTTCGCGCTGCTGATCGGTGTGTTCTCACAATGGCCGACCTACCAACACCTCGCTGCCGACCAATCGCTGATCAAGCTCAGCTTCAGCCACCACGGCCAGCATGTGTCGGCCTGCCGCCCGACCAGCGCGGCCGAACTGGCCAAGCTGCCACCCAATATGCGAGCACCGACGCAATGCCCACGCGAACGCGTGCCGGTGTTGGTTGAACTCGACATCGATGGCCTGACCGTGCTGCGCCAGCAAGCCCCGCCCTCCGGGCTGTCCCGGGATGGCGCTTCGTCGGTCTACCACCGCGTGCAGGTGAGCGCCGGCCCGCACCGCCTGAGCGTTCGCCTGAAGGACAGTCCGGGCGACAGCGGCTTCGACTACACCCGTGACGCCAGCGTGACCCTGGCACCGGCGCACATCCTGGTCATCGACTTCGACGCCGAACGAGGCGGCATCACGCTGCAATGAACACCGCCAACCCCCTGCATTCGGCTGTCTTGGCACCACCGGCGGCGACGGCCCGCGCCGGTCCGGCCGTGGCCAATGCCTGGACCTATTCGCTGGCCGTGCCGCAAGGTGCCCAGCGTGCGTTGGCGCGCGGCTGGCTCGGGCTGGGTCTGCTGGCGCTGGTCGGTGCCGGCCTGTTCTCGGTGCTGCTGGTGCTGTCGCGCACGCCGGGCTTGAACCAGTGGTTCGACGTGGCGCATTTCTTTCGCGTCGCGCTGGTGGTGCACGTGGACTTGTCAGTGCTGGTCTGGTTCGTCGCGCTGGGTGGGCTGCTATGGAGCGTGAACGGCTCGGCACAAGGCATGGCCTGGGGCTGGGCGGCCCTGCTGCTGTGCACGCTGGGTGCAGCGCTGATGTCGCTGGCACCCTTCATGGTGGGCTTTGGCCTGCGCGCCGAGCCGGTGATGGCGAACTACATTCCGGTGTTAGACGGACCCTTGTTCATCGCCGGACTCTGGGTCTTCGGCGCCGGCGCTGCACTGCTGGTGCTGCGCGGCCTGTTGACGGCGCCCAAACCGGGCGGGGATTTCGGCGGCGACGGCGCGCTGCGCTTCGGCTTGAACGCCGCGGCCGTGTCCGCGGCCGTGGCGCTGGCCGCTTTCGCCGCCTCATTCGGGCTGGTGCCGACCACGCTGGCCAGCACGGCCTACTACGAGATCGTGTTCTGGGGCGGTGGCCATGCGCTCCAGTTCACCTGGACGCTGCTGATGCTGGTGGGCTGGCTTGCCTTGGCCAGCGCTTGCGGGGCGCCGGTGGCGCTCAGCCCGCGCATCACGCTGCTGATGCTGGCGCTGGCGCTGGTCGCGGTGTTCGTCACGCCCTACGCCTACCTGGCCCACGACATCGCCTCGGTCGAGCACCGCAAGCTGCTGACCTGGGCGATGCGCTTGGGCGGCGGCGTGGCGATCGCACCGATCAGTCTGGCGGTGGTGGTCGGGCTGGCCAGGATGCCGATGGCAGCGTGGCAGCGGCGCGGCCCCGCAGCGCCGCTGCGCGCGGCGCTGCTGTCGTCGGTGCTGCTGTTTGCCGCAGGCGGTCTGATCGGGGTCTTCATCGCTGGCAGCAACGTGCGCATCCCGGCGCATTACCACGGCTGCATCGTCGGCGTGACGCTGGCGCTGATGGGTCTGGTGTTCCACCTGCTGCCCCAACTGGGCTACGGCACGCCACAGGGCCGGATCGCGACACTGCAGCCCGCGCTCTACGGTGCGGGCCAACTGATGCACATCGTCGGTCTGGTCTGGTCCGGCGGCTACGGCGTTCAGCGCAAGGTGGCGGGCGCCGAGCAGGTGTTACGCAGCAGCGGCGAGGTGGCGGGCATGGCTTTGATGGGCCTGGGCGGCGCGATCGCGATCGCTGGCGGCCTGCTGTTCGTGGCGGTGGTGATCCAGTCGCTGCGCCAAAAGCCGTTGGCCAGCGGGCAAGACATGGCCATGACCCCGGCATGACCCGCCAACTGCAGGCGCTGCTGCGACATCTTTTCCTGCGCGTGGAGGCCTGGTTCAACACTGCCTTCGGCGACCGGCTCAATCCGCTCTACCACCTGGGTGAGATCGGTTTTTGCCTGTTCTGGATCGTCGCCGGCAGCGGCTTGTACCTCTACGCCTTCTTCGAGACCGGCGTGGCCGGTGCCCACGCCTCGGTGCAAGCGCTGACCCATGGGCAGTGGTTCGCCGGCGGCATCCTGCGCACCGTGCACCGCCATGCGTCCGACGCGATGGTGATGGTGATGCTGCTGCACATGGTGCGCCACTTCGCCTTCGACCGGCTGCGCGGCTTGCGTTGGTTCTCCTGGGTCAGCGGCGTGGCGCTGATCTGGCTGGTCTATGTGTCGGGCATCAACGGCTACATGCTGCCCTGGGACCGCGTGGCGCAGTTCGTGGTGGTCGCGACTTTCGAGTGGCTGGACGCCTTGCCGACTTTCGGCGGCAGCTTGATGCGCAACTTCATCTACGCCAGCAGCGTCAATGACCGGTTGTTCTCGCTGCTCGCGTTCATCCACATCGGCGTGTCGCTGCTGCTGCTGCTGCTGTTGTTCGTCCATGTCCAGCGCGTGCCCAAGGCCAAGACCCTGCCGCCGCAACGCATCATGGCCAGCCTGGGCTTGACGTTGCTGGTGCTGGCGCTCGCCACGCCGGCGCTGAGCCAGGGCGGGGCGGCGAATCTGGGGCTGGCGGCCGGCACGTTGGCGCTCGACTGGTTCTACCTGGCGCTGTTGCCGCTGCTCTATCGGTTGCCGCTGGGCACCGTCTGGGCCCTGGTGGGCGCCGGCACGGCACTGTTGGTGGCGCTGCCCTGGCTGCCACTGCGCATGCGTCGCGGGTCGGCGCGCGCCCGCCAAGTCACGGTGCATCCGCTGGCGCAGCCCCTGACGGTGCGCGATGGCGAGACGATTCTCGATGCCGGCCTGCGCCAGGGCATGTCCTTACCCTACGAATGCCGAAACGGCGGCTGTGGCATTTGCCTGTGCACCGTGCTGCAGGGCAACGTCGATCCCGGCCCCTACCAACCGAGGGTGCTGACCGCCGCGATGCGCGCCAGTGGCCAGACCTTGATGTGTTGCGCCAAGCCCTTGGGCGACCTGGTGATCGAGCTCGAAGCGGGCGGCGCACCAGCGCGCCTGGCCGTGGGTGAGCACCTGGCCCGCGTGGCGATACTCGAGCACCTGTCGCTTGATCTGGTGCGGCTGCGCCTGTCGCTGGTCGGCGAGCCGACACTGGCTTTCAAGGCCGGCCAGTACATCAACATCTTGCTCGAAGACGGACAGCGCCGCGCGTTCTCGTTCGCCAATCCGCCGCAGCAGGACGATCACATCGAGCTGCATGTGCGGCGCATTCCGGGCGGGCGTTTCACCGGCCATGTTTTCACCGAGATGAAGGTTGGTGACCTGCTGCGATTCGAGGGGCCGCTGGGGGACTTCACGCTGCGCGACAGCCAGAACCGGGTCCTGTTCGTTGCCGGCGCGACCGGCTTTGCGCCGGTCAAGAGCATCGTCGAGGACGCTTTCGCGCGCGGCGTGCTGCGGCCGATGTGGCTGTATTGGGGGGTTCGCCAGCGCGCCGACCTGTACGCGCTGGACCTGGCACTGCAGTGGCAGCGCGAACATCCGAATTTCCAGCTCGTGCCGGTGCTGTCCGAAGGCTCAGACGGCGATGGCTGGGGCGGCCGGCGCGGCCGGGTCCACGAAGCGATGCTGGCCGATTTCTCCGACCTGCGGGGGTTCGAGGTCTATGTCTGCGGTTCGGTGAAGATGGTCGATGCGGCCGTGCCGGCCTTCATCGCCCAGGGCTTGGGCGAGGAGCTGTGCTTCACCGACGCCTTCTTGACCTCGGCGCCTGGACACCCGCCACAACTCAAACCGGCTTGAGCCTCATCTGCGCGGCCAATGCATGCGCATGCAGCCCTTCGCCGTAGGCCAGCTCGGCGGCGATCGGCCCCAACACCTGGGCCCCAGCTTGGCTGACCTCGATCAGGCTGCTGCGCTTCTGGAAGTCGTAGACGCCCAGCGGCGAAGAGAAGCGCGCGGTGCCCGAGGTCGGCAGCACATGGTTGGGTCCAGCGCAATAGTCGCCCAGGCTCTCGCTGGTGTAGGCGCCCAGGAAGATCGCGCCGGCATGCCGCAGCAGCGGCTCCCAGCGATGAGGGTCGCGGCTAGACACCTCCAGGTGCTCGGGCGCGATGCGGTTGCTGATCGCGCAGGCCTCTTCCATGCTGCGGGTCAGGATCAGCGCGCCGCGCCCGGCCAGCGACTGGGCGATAATCGCAGCGCGCGGCATCGTCGGCAGCAGGCGGTCGATCTCGCGCTGCACCGCGGCGATGTAGCCGGCATCGGGGCACAGCAGGATGCTCTGCGCCAGCTCGTCGTGCTCGGCCTGGCTGAACAGGTCCATTGCCACCCAGTCGGCCGGCGTGCTGCCGTCGGCCAGCACCAGGATCTCGCTGGGGCCGGCGATCATGTCGATGCCCACGCTGCCGAACACCCGCTTCTTGGCACTCGCCACATAGGCATTGCCCGGGCCGGTGATCTTGTCGACACGCGGCACGGTGGCCGTGCCGTAGGCCAGCGCGGCCACCGCCTGCGCCCCGCCGATGGTGAAGGCGCGAGTGACGCCGGCCACGTAGGCCGCCGCCAGCACCAGCTCGTTGCGCTCGCCGCGGGCGGCGGTGGCCGCCGCGCCGTTGCCGCCAGTGGCCACGCTGCCGCGCACCGGCGTGGGCACCACCATGATGATCTCCTGCACGCCAGCCACATGCGCCGGCACCGCGTTCATGATCAGGCTGGACGGGTAGGCGGCCTTGCCGCCGGGCACGTAG
>CALQBT020000081.1 GCA_943328885.2 Bordetella parapertussis
CCTCAAGCGCAAGACCGCGGAGCTGTTCTACCGCACCCACAATCAACTGTCGAACGTTCAGATTCCCGAGAACGTCGGCGACTTTCGCTTGATGGATCGTGTCGTGATCGTGGCGCTGAAGGCCTTGCCCGAGCGCCAGCGCTTCATGAAGGGCTTGTTCGCCTGGGTCGGGTTTCGCACCGTGGTGGTCGACTACGCGCGCGCCGAGCGGGTCAATGGTAAATCCAAGTTCTCAGGCTTCAAGCTATGGGAATTGGCGGTCGAGGGCATCACCAGCTTCAGCATTGCCCCCTTGAAGGTTTGGACTTACCTGGGCGCCGTGGGCGCGCTTGCCACGGGACTGTATGCCGCACTCATCGTGTTGCGCACCTTGATTTTCGGTGCCGACGTGCCCGGTTATGCGTCGCTGCTGGTAGCGGTGCTGTTCGTGGGCAGTATTCAACTGATCAGTGTCGGCTTGCTGGGTGAGTACATCGGGCGTATCTATCTTGAGTCAAAGCAGCGGCCTGTCTACGTCGTGAGACGTCGGCATGGGGCGACGCCCAATGCCTGAAGTCATGTCGGTGCCGCAAGCAAGCGCTGGCCAGCAGCAAGCCGGCTTTGGCTCCTCGATGCTGGCGAGTCTGGTGCTGGTGGTGGTTGCGCTTGCCACCCACTCGGTATCGCTGCTGGCTGACCGCGTGCTGGACAACGTCGATTTACGAACGCACTTCCAGTGGGCGGCGCAGGTGCACCAGGCCATGGGCGATGGCGTCTGGTATCCGCGCTGGATGCCGCTGGCCAACGGTGGTCTGGGGGAGCCCAGCTTCGTGATCATGCATCCGGGCTGGTACTGGTTGGTGGCTGGGCTGCAAACGCTGGGCCTGGATACCTGGTGGGCCATGCGCGTGGCAGCGTTTGCGTCCACGCTGGTGCTTGGCTTGGCGGTGCATGCCGTGTTGCGTCCCAGGATGCCGGCAGGATTGGCGCTCGCCTCAGCAGTGCTGGTGCAGACCATGCCGTTTGCTGGCTTCCTATTCGGCTTTCATGCCGCGCTGCCATGGCATTTCAGTCTGGCGGCGATGGGCCTGGTGATGTTGTGTTCGGTCGTCGATGACGGGCATCGACCGGGGCCCGGCTTGGCCGCAGCGGTGGCCTGGTTGTGCCTCACCCATCTCCTGGTCACTTTCATGACGCTGGTCTGCATAGGCGCAATTCGTGTGTTGGAGGCTGTGGTGCGAGGTCGATCGGCGCCGTTGTTGCGTTGGCTGGGGGCCGTGGCTCTTGGCTTGGCCTGCGCCACCGTCTACTGGCTGTTGGCCGCGACGTCGAAACCGCTGTTCGTCCCGGGCGCGCCAGGTGATGAGCTCTACCTCAACTGGCGCAATAGCTTCATCTGGCCAGTCGTCACGTCACGCCTGTTCGGCACGCGCTGGGCGGTCGTGCAATGGGCACTTCCGCTCGCGCCGGTGGCCGCGATGTTGGTGGGCGCTTGGTTGCTGCGTTGCACCCCGCCGGCCTTGCGCGATGCAAGCTGGACGGCAGCGGTGCGTCTGGTCGCGGTGGCCGGTCTTGCGTTGCTCTTGGCCAGTGAGCTGGCCTATCCAGCCTACGCCAGCTTGGGCTTCCTGGCCAACGTGCAGTGGCCTTACCGCTTCCTCACCGTCGCGTCGCTGGCGGCGCTGCTGGCGCTGGCCTTCGCGATGGCGCCGCATTGGTTGCCGGGCCGGCGCAGGGGCCTGTTTGTGGCCTGGGCCAGCGCCGCTGCCTTGTCGGTGTTGCTGGCTGCCGGCCTGCTGGTCAAGCAATACCGTGAAGGCACCGAGACAGGCATGAGCGCAGCCACGCTGGCAGGCCTCTTTGGTCAGCCTGGCGCGCTGCCCGCCGGTGTGGGGCCAGATTGGCGGGACTACCTTCGGGACGGCGGACTGGCAACGGAGTGCCGTCGCGCGGGCTGGCAATGCTCGCAGGGGCACAACGGCGCACAAGAGGCCGACTTTCAGCTGACGGGCAGCACACCTGCCCGTTTACGCCTGCCGCGATTCGACTTCCCCTCCTGGCGCGTAGAACTGGACGGCCATCCGGTGGTGGCGCAGCGCGATCTCGCCACTGGTCTGATCGCCATCGAGTTGCTGCCTGGAAACCACCGCGTCGCGGTGCGCTGGTCACCGTTGTGGCAAGAACGGCTGGGTCTTCCTGTATCGTTCGTGGCGTTGCTGGCACTGCTGGCTTGGGCGGTCTGGCGGGTGCGGGCCGGCGCGGTGGTCACACGGTCGGTCGTATGAGCGTGGCCCTGTGGCGCCGCGGTGAACTGTCGTTGCTCGTCCATGTGATGTGCCGCTGCGACACGGGTGGTCTCGAGAACGCGGTGGTCAGCAAGGCTGTCGCGCTCTTTGCCGCCACGCACCCGAACTCGCTCGTGATCGGTTCGGCCAACAACAGCGCGCTTGGAAATTTGTGGGCCGGCCTCGCGCATCCTGGCGCAACCCTGCCCGCCATCCTGGACTGGCGCGACCTCGTCGAGTCGGCAGATGTCGCGCGCGATCGCCAAAACCATGCCGACGCCGTGTACACCGTGCTGGACCGGCAGACCCTGTCCCGAGGCCCGACCAAGCCCCCGACCACGACTGCGCTGGCTTGCTGGACGCAGGTCGAGACGCTGGTGCCGGTGGACCTCGGTTGGGGCAATAGCCTAGCCGCATCGGCCGCCAAGGCCTTGCATGCAGTCAAACCGCTGGCCCATGCCTTGGACCGCCTGGCCCGGCCAGAGCCAGCAGATGTCTATCGGGTCGCGGGCGCCAGCATCTTGTGCCGCCCGGATTGATGGGCTTCGACAGGGCAGGCTTGATGTTGGCCGAAGCCGAACACCGACTCGTTGTCTTCACCGGGGATCTCAGCTATTCGGTTCGTCGCAACATCATCGACCTGGACGAATCATTGCCTGGTTTGTCGTGGCTGGTGTTGGTGCATCAGCCCAAAAAAACAGTGCGTCAAGTGCTGAGGAATCAGCGCCTCAATCTCAAGAAGAATGGTTGGCGCTGGATCCCCGAGCAGTTGCGCGAGATGGCGGCGCGCGCAATGCCCGCAAGGCCGCTTCAAGCGAAGCCTGATGCGCCAGGCGCAGCGTACGAAGCCGACGCATTGCGGCGCCGACCCAACGTGCGGGTCTGCCACACCGCGGATGTCCATTGCCAGGAAACACTGGCTGCACTGCGTGAATTTGATGCTGATCTGGGTCTGTCATTGGCGGCGCCGATTCTCAAGCGAGACCTGTTTTCGCTGCCCAGGTTAGGGACCATCAATCTGCACAAAGGAAAGTTACCAGAATTTCGCGGCATGCCGCCAGCGTTCTGGGAGTTCTGGACCGGGCAGTCTTCTGTGGGCTGCAGCGTCCACTGGGTTGATGACAAACTCGACGCCGGTGCGCTGTTGGCGCGGACCCAGGTCGCGCGCGAAAGATACTCCACGCCACGCGGCATGACCTTGCTTCTCGACGATATCGGATCCCGGTTGATCTGCCAGGTTGTTGCGTCGGTGCTGGACGGCAGTGCGCAAACCCAAGAGCAGCCGCAAGGCGTCGCAAAGACTTATCGCAAGCCTACCTTGGCGCAGCAGTCGGCGCTTGCATCTCGCCTGTCCCGTGCAGAGCCTGCGCGCGGGCCGAGATGGCAGCGTGAGATCAAGGATTGGCATGCACGCGCATCGCTTGCGCTCTACCGGTGGATAGGGTGGCGACTCATGCAACCCAGAATCACGGTGTTGCTGTACCACCGGGTCTGTGACGACGCGCGTGACAACCTCACCGTGGGGGTTGCGCAATTCGAGCGTCAGATGCGACTGCTTCGCGAGACCTGCACCGTTCTGTCGATCGAGCAGGTTCTCGAGATCGACCGCCCTGTGCGTAGTCGTAGACCGCAGGTGGCGGTCAGCTTTGATGATGGCTATTTTGACAACTACTTGTTCGCGGTGCCTGCGCTGCTTCGCCATCGCGTGCCCGCTTCATTCTTTGTCTCGACCGGCATTGTCGATTCAGATCTTGGATTCCCGCATGACAAGCGCCGAGGTAACCCAATGATTCCGATGATGACTTGGGATCAACTTCGGCGGATGAACTCCTTGGGTTT
Source organism: Bordetella parapertussis (assembly GCA_943328885.2). Taxonomy (GTDB): domain Bacteria; phylum Pseudomonadota; class Gammaproteobacteria; order Burkholderiales; family Burkholderiaceae_C; genus Pseudaquabacterium; species Pseudaquabacterium parapertussis_A. The sequence goes on from CALQBT020000081.1 coordinate 4,104, forward strand.
CACGATTGGATCCCATACAGTGAGCCATGTCGACTGTGTGTCGGAAAGTCAGCAAAAAGTGCAGGAGGAGCTGCTGCAATCGAAAGATGATTTGGCTCGGGAACTCGGGGTTTGCGCGCCCATTTTTGCGTACCCTTATGGCGGTCGGCATCAGATGGATGCGCAGCGACTGACCCTGGTTCGGGCCGCTGGCTATCAGGGTTGTCTGTCCGCATACGGCGGCAGTAACCTTGCGCAAGTCGATCGCTGGAACGTGCTGCGCCGAGGCATCCACTGGGAGTTCTCGGACGCGTGTTTTCTGCGGGAGTGTCTGGGTCTATGAGGGTGAATGGACCGCAGATACTCATTGTCCATGTGATCCATCATCTGGTCATCGGTGGCATGGAGAATGGCCTCGTCAACCTGATCAACCATCTGCCTCGTGAGCGATTCCGGCATGCGGTGGTCTGCGTCGAGGACTTCTCCGACTTCCGGCAGCGGATCGAGCGCGACGATGTCGAGGTCTACGCGATGCATCGATCGCAGATCGGCGCCTGGCGCCTGCGCTGGCGTCTGCTGAAACTTCTGTCCAAGCTCAAGCCCGACATCGTCCATAGCCGTAATCTGTCTGGGCTCGACGCGTTGCTGCCGGCGCGGTGCTTGGGGATCAAGACCATCCACAGCGAGCATGGCTTCGACGTCGGCGACGTTCGCGGGCCGGCCACCAAGACGGCTTGGCTGCGCCGCTTGCACTCCCCCCTGGTGGGCTGTTACGTGACGGTCTCGCGAGACCTGGCACGCAGGCTGGCCGTTGATGCCGGCATCGCGCCGCGGCGTGTGAAGCAGATCTACAACGGCGTCGATACCGATGTATTTCAGCCGCGGTCGGACCGCTGCCCGGACTTGCTGCCGATCGAGTGGCCGCGCGAAGGTTTGTTCGTCGTCGGTACGGTCGGCCGGGCCCGTCCGATCAAGGATCAGTCCACCTTGCTGCGCGCTTTTGCCGAGGTCTTGCAGCGTGGCACGGCCCCGCGGGAACATCTTCGCCTGATCATCGTCGGCGATGGGCCCGCGCTGGGTTCGCTGCGCGGCTTGGCCTCTGAACTGGGCGTGGCGGCCAGCGTGTGGTTCACCGGTGCGCGCGCTGACGTTGCCTGCTTGCTCCAAGCGATGGACTTGTTTGTGCTGCCGTCTTTGAACGAGGGTATTTCCAACACCTTGTTGGAAGCTATGGCGTGTGGTCTGCCCGTGCTCGCCACAGCAGTGGGCGGTAACGTGGAATTGTTGGTCGAGAACGTCGTCGGTGGTGGCTTTACACCCGGCGACCATGGCACCTTGGCTGCGATGATCAATGCCTATGTTGAAGATCCTCTACGGCTTCGACATCACAGTGCCGCCGCCAGGCGTCGGGCGGTCGAAAAGTTCAGCCTGCAGTCCATGGTTTGCTCCTATCAGCGGGTTTACGAGTCGATTTGAAGATGTGCGGTATCGCCGGAATATTTGACACGCGCAGCAGTCGCATCCCTGACGCCGAGGTGCTGCGCAGAATGAACGACTCGCAGCGCCATCGCGGCCCCGATGAGGGGTCTGTGCATCTCGAGCCCGGCATCGGTTTGGGCCACCGCCGGCTGTCGATCATCGACATCGCCACCGGCCAACAGCCCTTGTTCAACGAAGATGGCTCGGTGGTGGTGGTGTTCAACGGTGAGATCTACAACTACCAGCAACTGATCCCCGAGTTGCAGGCCTTGGGTCATCGCTTTCGCACCAAGAGTGATACCGAGGTGATCGTCCACGCCTGGGAGTCCTGGGGCGTCGATTGCGTCAAGCGCTTTCGCGGCATGTTTGCTTTCGCACTCTGGGATCGCGGCCGCCAGACGCTGTTCATCGCACGCGACCGCCTCGGGGTCAAGCCGATGCACTACGCCTTGCTCGACGACGGGCAGCTGTTGTTCGGGTCCGAGTTGAAGTCGCTGCTGGTCCACGGCGGCTTGCGACGTGCGATCGACCCGTTGGCGGTGGAACAGTACTTCGCGCTAGGCTACGTGGCGGAGCCGCGAACGATCTTCAAGCAAGCCCTCAAGCTGGCGCCGGCGCACAGCCTGGTCTGGCGTCGCGGCGACCCCGTGCCGTCGCCGGTGGCTTACTGGGATCTGCGTCTGAGCCTGGACAACCCCATCAGCGTGGAGGAAGCTTGCGTCGAGCTGACCGAGCGCCTGCGCGAATCAGTACGCTTGCGCATGACCGCCGAGGTGCCGCTCGGTGCCTTCCTGTCGGGCGGGGTCGACAGCAGCGCAGTGGTTGCGACGATGGCCGAGCTGTCCGACGGTCCGGTCAACACCTGTTCGATCGGCTTCGACGACCCGGCTTTCAACGAGACTGAGTTCGCCCGCACCGTTGCCGATCGCTACCAGACCCGTCATTTTGTCGAGACAGTCCGCAGCGACGACTTCGACCTGATCGATACGCTGGCCAGGCTCTACGACGAGCCCTATGCCGACAGTTCGGCGATCCCGACCTACCGCGTCTGCCAGCTGGCCCGCCAGCGTGTGACGGTGGCGCTGTCGGGCGACGGGGGCGACGAGAGCTTTGGCGGCTACCGCCGCTACCGCATGCACCTGATGGAGGAGCGCATGCGCTCAGCGCTGCCCGCGGGCCTGCGCCGGCCGCTGTTCAGTCTGCTCGGGCGGGTCTATCCCAAGGCAGACTGGGCGCCGCGCGTGCTGCGGGCCAAGACCACTTTCGAGGGCATGGCCCGCAGCGCTGTCGAGGGCTATTTCCACACCGTCTCGATCCTGCGAGACCCGATGCGCGCCGAACTCTTCAGCCCAGCCTTCCGGGCCTCGCTCGGGGGCTACCAGGCCCGGCAGGTCTTCGACGAGCACGCGCTGCGCTCGAACACCGACGACCCGCTGGCGCTGATCCAGTACCTCGACCTGAAGACCTACCTCGTCGGCGACATCAACACCAAGGTCGACCGGGCCAGCATGGCGCATTCGCTCGAGGTGCGGGAACCCTTGATGGACCATGAGCTGGTCGATTGGTTGGCAACGCTGCCGTCGTCGATGAAGGTCCGCGGCCAGGAGGGCAAGTTCTTGCTGAAGAAGGCGATGGAACCCAAGCTTTCGGCCGACATCCTGTATCGCCCCAAGATGGGCTTTGCGGTACCGCTGGCGCGCTGGTTTCGCGGTCCGCTCAAGCAACGCGTCCGCCAGGCGGTGCTCGGGCCACGCCTGGCCAGCACGGGCTGGTTCAACCGGCGCTACCTCCAGCACCTGGTCGACGCGCACCAGTCGGGCGCCCGCGACTACAGCGCACCGCTGTGGGCGCTGCTGATGTTCGAGGCCTTTTTGCGCTGCGTGGTGGACGATGAATTCACTGCCCGCCAAGCGTCTCAGGCCGAGCCCTTGGCGGCGTGATGAGTCTGCGTGTTCTCCATGTGCTCGACCACTCGATTCCGCTGCACAGCGGGTACAGCTTTCGCACGCTTGCCCTCTTGCGCGAGCAGCGCCGGCTGGGCTGGGAGACCTTCCACCTGACCGGCCCCAAGCAAGATGGCGGGCCGCTGCTTGAAGAGACTGCCGATGGCTGGCATTTCCATCGAACGCCGGCGTCGAGTGGATCCCGCCTGCCAGGGCTTTCCGAGTTGCTGCTGATGCGCCGGCTTGAAGCCCGTTTGCTCGATGTGGCGCGCCGGCTGCGGCCGCACATCCTTCACGCGCATTCGCCAGTCCTGAATGCGCTGCCCACGTTGCGGGTCGGCCGCAAGCTTGGCATTCCGGTGGTCTACGAAGTCCGGGCTTTCTGGGAGGATGCGGCGGTCGACCATGGCACGACCACCGAGGGGAGTCTGCGCTATCGCTTGACCCGCCATCTCGAGACCTGGGCGATGAGGCGGGCGGCGCATGTTTTCACCCTCTGCGAGGGTCTGCGCGGGGACATCGCGGCGCGCGGCATTGCCGACCACAAGGTCACGGTGATCCCGAATGCGGTTGACATCGAGGCCTTCGTGCAAGGCGGCCAGGCAGACGGGGTTCTCAAGGCCGGTCTTGGTCTGAAGGGGGCGGTGGTGCTCGGGTTCATTGGTTCTTTCTATGCCTACGAAGGACTGGACTTGCTGCTCGATGCCTTGCCGGCCCTGCTGGCGCAACGGCCCATGGTTCGGGTCTTGTTGGTGGGTGGGGGTCCGCAGCAGGCCGCGCTGCAAGCCCAAGCGAAAGCGCTTGGATTGCAGGACAAGGTGGTTTTCGCTGGGCGTGTGCCGCACGCTGATATTGCACGCTACTACGATCTGATCGACGTGCTGACCTACCCTCGGCGTTCGATGCGATTGACCGAGCTTGTCACGCCACTCAAGCCGCTGGAGGCGATGGCGCTGGGTCGCTTGCTGGTCGCCAGCGATGTCGGCGGTCACCGCGAACTGATACGCCACGGCGAGACGGGCATCTTGTTCCGCGCCGGCAGTGCCGAGTCACTGGCGACCGCGCTCGGCAAGCTGTTGGCATCAGGCGACAGCTGGCAGCGCCTGCGCAGCGCTGGACGCAGCTTCGTCGAGGCCGAGCGCCATTGGGTCGGCTCGGCGTCACATTACCGCCCGGTGTTCGAGCGGCTTGCCCAGGCCAGCTTGGCGTGATGGACTTCGAAGGCCTGCGCGTCGTTCTCATCGGCCCGGTTCCGCCACCGTCCGGCGGCATGGCCAACCAGACTCGCCAACTCGCCGAACTGCTGCGCTCGGAGCGCGCCCAGGTGACGTTGGTGGCGACGAACC
>CALQBT020000082.1 GCA_943328885.2 Bordetella parapertussis
GCAGTCCGCAGCGCGGCGCCGCGCGCGGCGATCGACTCCTCGCTGGCCGCGGCCAGCACGATCAGGTCGTGCCCCATGTACGAGCTGGCGTGGTTCAGCGCGGTCGCGATGGCGTTGACCGACTCCTTGCTCATGCGAACCACCGCAGAGGGCATCGCCAAGGTCTGCTCGGCCAGCAACTGGGCCCGCGCCAGCGCCTGACCGGGATCGGCCACATAGTCGATCAGCCCGATCGCCAGCGCTTCGGCGGCGCCAAAGCGCTCGCACAGCACCGTCAGCCGCTTGGCCCTGGCCGGGCCGACCAGGTTGACCAGGCGCGGGATCGCACCCCAGGTCAACGGAATCCCGAGCGCGATCTCGGGCAGCGAGACAAACGCATCGGAGGCGACCACGCGCCAGTCGCAGGCCAGCGACAGCGCCAAACCGCCGCCCACGGCGTAGCCCTCGATCGAGGCGATCGTCATCTGCGGCATCGCTTCCCAGGCAGCGCACAGCTTGTAGCCGATCGCCGCCATCTCGCGCCGCTCGACCAGCGACTTCGTGACCGCGGTCCAGGGCTGAGGGTCTCGCAGATCGGCGCCGGCAGAAAAACAGGTGCTACCACCGGTCAGGATCACGACATCGATGTCGCTGCGCTCGCTCATCGAGCGCGCCTGGTCCAGCAATTCGGTCATCAGCGCGCGCGACATCGCGTTGCGCGCCGCAGGCCGGTCCAGCGTGATGATGGCGAGCCGGCCTTCGATGGCCAGGCGCAGGTATTGAGGGTTCATGGCTGTGCTCGTCCCGTTGACACGGGGGTCAGTCGTCCGCGCACCCGGCGGGCCGGCACCGGCCCTGGATGGGACGGTCGGCATTGAGGCTACCATGGCCCAATGAGCAACAAGATCCTGTTCGGCTTTCACGCCGTCACCGTGCGGCTGAAGACAGCGCCCGATTCCATCGTCGAGATCCATGTCGACGGCTCGCGCCGAGATGCCCGGATGCGCCAGTTCGTCGAGCGCGCACAGGCCGCCGGCGCCAAGCTGGTCGACAGCGACGACGACCGGCTGATCCGTCTGGCCGGCAGTCCGCGCCACCAGGGGGTGGTCGCGCGGGTGACGGCGCTGGTCCAGCTGCATTCGATCGACGATGTGCTCGACCAAGTCAGCGGCCCGCCGCTGGTGTTGGTGCTAGACGGCGTGACCGATCCGCACAACCTGGGCGCCTGCCTGCGGGTGGCCGACGGCGCTGGCGCCCACGCGGTGATCGCGCCCAAAGACCATGCGGTGGGTCTGAATGCCACCGTGGCCAAGGTCGCCAGCGGCGCGGCGGAGACCGTGCCCTACCTGATGGTGACCAATCTGGCACGCACCCTCAACGAGTTGAAGGAGCGTGACATCCAGGTCATCGGTACCGCTGAGGACGCCGAACTGTCGATCTACGACGTCGACTTCACCGGCCCGGTGGCGTTGGTGCTGGGCGCCGAGGGCGCGGGCTTGCGCGCGCTGACGCGCAAGACCTGTGACCTGCTGGTGCGCATCCCGATGGCCGGGGCGGTGGAGAGCCTCAACGTCTCGGTGGCTTCAGGCGTGTGCCTGTACGAGGCGCTGCGCCAGCGCCGGCCGGCCCCTTCGGCCCCTTCGGCCTGATCTGCCTGATCTGCCTGATCTGCCCGCTCGGCTGACGACACTCGACCGCTTGCCAAGGAGCGCTGCCATGCCCGTGATCGCCCTCTTGCACCCGCTGGTGCGCCACAAGATCGGTCTGCTGCGCGAGGACAAGATCTCGACGAAGAAATTTCGCGAGCTCACGCAAGAACTGGCGCGGCTGCTGGCCTACGAGGCGACGGCCGACTTCCCGCTGGAAAAGACCACCATTGCCTGCTGGAGCGGCCCGGTCGAGATCGACCAGATTGCCGGCCGCAAGGTCACGATCGTGCCGATCCTGCGCGCCGGGCTTGGCATGCTCGAAGGCGTTCTCGACATGGTGCCCAACGCCAAGATCAGCGTCGTCGGTCTGGCACGCGACCACGAGACGCTGCAACCGATGCACTACTTCGAGAAGTTCGTCGGCCACCTGAGCGAGCGCACCGCGATCATCGTCGACCCGATGCTCGCCACCGCAGGGTCAATGATCGCCACCGTCGACCTGCTCAAGGCACGCGGCTGCCGCGACATCCGCGCGCTGGTGCTGGTGGCCGCGCCCGAGGGCATCGCCGCACTCGGCAAAGCCCATCCGGACGTACGCTGCTGGACGGCAGCGATCGACAGCCACTTGAACGAGGTCGGCTACATCATCCCCGGCCTGGGCGATGCTGGCGACAAGATTTTCGGCACCCAGGACGACGACACGCTGTGAGGCGGGCACGCTGCCGTCCGAGGCCCCGGTGAGCGCAGCGCGGCGCAGCCTGGTTGCGCTGTTCGCCGCCACCTTCGCGCAGCTGACCGGTCTTTTCCTGTTCGGCCCTTGGCTGCTGTTCACGCTCAAGGACCAGGGTCTGGGCACGGCGGCGGTCGGCGCCTTTGGTGCACTGCAGTGGGCTGGCTTGCTGGTGGCCACGCCTTTTGCGTCGAGCTGGGTCCAGCGGCTGGGTCCGCGCCGGGCGCTGCTGGTCAGCGGATTGATCCCGTTGATCGCACTGTCAGCGATGGTGATGACGACCAGCCTGACGGTCTGGGCGCTGCTGTACTTCATCGCGGGCATGGCTTCGACGCTGCGCTGGATCCTGGCCGAGGCCACCGTGGCCGAATTGGCGCCGGCACGGCAGCGCGGGCGGGTGATGGGTTTGTTCGCGATGATGATAGGCGTCACCTTCATGGCTGGCCCTGCGCTGCTGTCGGTCCTGCTCGCGGCGGCCTGGGATACCCGGCAGGTCGGCTGGGTGGCGGTGGCCTTGGTGGCGCTGGGCGTGTTGCTGCAGTTACCGGTGCGCCCGCCAGCCAATGCCCAAGAGGCCTCGCCGGCAGCGCGCGCCGGCTGGCGCGGCACGATGGGCGCATGGCGAGCCGCGCCGGTGGTGATGCTGACCGGTTTTGTCGGCGGCTTTTTCGAGTCGGGCCTGGCCAGCACCTTGCCGCTGTACGGGCTGGTGACCGGGTTTTCGACCACGCTCTCGGCCTTGCTGGTCGCGGCCAGCGGTCTGGGCAGCACGCTGCTCGCGCTGGTGGCCGGCGAGCTGGCCGACCGCCTGCCTGCTGCTGCGGTGCGCCGCGCTTGCGCGTTGGCGAGCTTGCTCGCCGCGTTGGCACTGCCGATGGTGCCGCACTGGTCGCCGCTGGCCTGGGTCATCGCCTTTACCTGGGGCGGCGCAGGGGCGGCGCTGTACACGCTGGCGATGGTTGAGATCGGCCACCGCCACCAAGGCCTTGCACTGGTCAACAGCACCGCGGTGTTGGTGATGGCTTACACCGCTGGCGGCATGCTCGCGCCGGCCGCCGGCGGGTGGATGCTGCAATGGGCGCCGACGCTGGGCTTTCCGGCGCTGCTGCTGGCGGTGGCCGCGCTGGGGCTGTGGCCGACCCAGCTACCATCGACGATCGACATGAAACAAGGCGACACCGATGAATGAGCGCCAGATGCTGAGGGTGCGGCTGCTGGGCTGGATGGCGGGCTTGTTGCTGTCCTCGGCGGCGCTCGCAGCGCCCGGCTCGACGAGCTTGCGGATCGAAGAGCTGACCTGGACCGAGCTGAGCGATCGCATCGCCGCAGGCAGCACCACGGTGCTGGTGCCGATTGGCGGCACCGAGCAGAACGGGCCGCACATGGTGCTGGGCAAGCACAACGTGCGGGTCAATGCGCTGGCCGTGCAGATCGCCAAGACCTTGGGCAACGCGGTGGTGGCGCCGGTGCTGGCTTATGTGCCCGAAGGGTCAATCGAGCCGCCGGTGGCCCACATGCGCTTCACCGGCACGATTTCGATCCCTGAATCGGCATTCGAGGCGGTGCTCGAATCGACCGCGCGCAGCTTCAAACGCCATGGCTTTCGTGATGTGGTGTTTCTGGGTGACCACGGCGATTACCAGAAAAGCCTGGATCGGGTGGCGGCCAGGCTCACCCGGGATTGGGCCGCTCGTTCTGGCAACGCGGCTTGCCGGGTCCATTCACTCAACGACTATTACCGTGCCTCCACCGATGGTCTGGGGCAGTTGCTGCTGGCGCGTGGATTCAGCAAGGCCGAGATCGGCAGCCACGCCGGGCTGGCCGACACCTCGCTGACGCTGGCGATAGACAGCTCTTTGGTGCGCCAGGACCAACTCGCCAGGGCTGCCCAGGCGGGCAGGCAGGAAGGCGTCATCGGTGACCCGCGCCGCGCCACGGCAGCACTGGGCCAGGCAGGCGTTGACCGCATCGTCGAGACTGCGGTGGCAGCGATCCGCGAGCGCACGCGCTAACTGGCCAGGCACAGCCCCGTCTTCAACGGACGCGCTTCCACATTAACCCCTTGCTGGCTTGCGGGCGCCCGTCCGCAGACCGCGAGTTTCCTAGAATGCAGCATTGGGTACGAATCGAGTAAAAAGCGTGAAGATGGATTCCAACTTGAAAAATAAAATTAGCAGGCTCTTGCTGACTGCCTCAGCAGCGTGGGTGGCCCTGCCCGCCCTGACCGCCGGTCCGACATCGGTGGCGACCGACGCGAGCGCGGTGGTCACCGTTGCGGGCATGCCGGCCGTGGTCGACGCCCGCAACCTCTACAGCGAGACCTCAGCCACCAGGGTCAGCACCCGGATCAGCGACGACCTCAAGCGCATTTACGTGCCCAACCTACGGTCCAACGACGTTTCAGTGATCGACCCCGACACGCTCAAGGTGATCGACCGCTTCAAAGTCGGGATCAGCCCGCAGCACATCGTGCCGTCCTGGGATCTGCGCACGCTGTGGGTGACGAACAATGCCGAGGGCCGCACCGACGGCAGCCTGACCCCGATCGATCCCCGCACTGGCAAACCAGGCAAGGCCATACCGGTCGACGACCCTTACAACATGTATTTCACGCCTGACGGCAAGTCGGCGATCGTCGTCGCCGAGGCGCGCAAGCGGCTGGACTTTCGCGACCCGCAGACGATGGCTGCGCAGTACTCGATCGACACGCCGGGTTGCCCCGGCATCAACCACGCCGACTTCTCGATTGACGGCCGCTTCGCGATCTTCACCTGCGAGTTCTCGGGCACCATCGTCAAGATCGACCTGGTCAACCGCAAGGTGCTGGACTATCTGAAGCTGAAAATGCCGGCCACGCGATTCAAGGAAACCGCTGCGCCCAGGGCTGCTGCAGGCAAGGTCTGGGAGCCCGGTGAGACCGAGGTCTGTACTGTGAAGAAAGGCATGCCGCAGGACATCCGCAGCAGCCCCGACGGCAAGCGCTTCTACATCGCCGACATGCATGCCGACGGTGTTCACATCGTCGAAGGCGAGTCCTTCACCCAGGTCGGTTTCATCACCACCGGGATCGGCGCCCACGGCCTGTACCCCAGCCGCGACGGCCGACGCCTGTACGTCGCCAACCGTGGTTCGCACAAGATCCATGGCCCGCGCCTGGGCAATGGCGGCGTGTCGGTGATCGACTTTGCGACCGAGAAGGTCGTCGCGCGCTGGCCGGTGCCGGGCGGCGGCAGCCCTGACATGGGCAATGTCAGCGCTGACGGCAAGTGGCTCTGGCTGGCGGCTCGCTTCGACCATGTGATCTACCGATTCGACACCAGCAGCGGCGACGTGGTCCAGATCAAGGTCGGCACCGAGCCGCATGGTTTGGCGGTCTGGCCGCAGCCGGGCCGCTACTCGCTCGGCCATACCGGCAATCTGCGCTGATGACCGGTGCCGACGCGCCATGAAGCTCCTGTTGGGCTCGTTCTGGCGCGCTGCGGCCTATTGCCTGCACCCCAAGCTGGTCTTGCTGTCGCTGCTGCCGCTGCTGATCGGCGTGGCGCTGGCCTTGGGGCTGGGCTGGCTGTACTGGGAGGCTGCGGTGGCCTCGGTGCGCGCCACACTGGAGAACTGGCAACTGGTCGACGCCGCGCTGAAATGGGTCGAGGCCTTGGCCGGGGGCTCGTTCCGCACGGTGCTGGCACCGCTGATCGTCGTCGGCCTGGCTGCGCCATTGATCGCCGTGCTGGCGGTGTTGCTGGTGGCCTGGCTGATGACGCCGGCCATCGTCAAGCTGGTGGCCTCACGGCGCTTCGCGCAGCTCGAACGCAAGCATGGCGCGGGCATGGTCGGCAGCTTGTTCACCACGCTGGGCTGCACGGTGCTGGCCTTGTTGGCCTTGCTGGTCAGCCTGCCGCTGTGGTTCATTCCACCGCTGGTGCTGGTGCTGCCGCCGCTGATCTGGGGCTGGCTCAACTACCGGGTGATGAGCTTCGATGTGCTGGCTGACCACGCCAGTGCGGATGAGCGCCGCACGCTGATGCGAGAGCACCGCCTGCCCTTGCTGGGCATCGGCGTGTTCTCCGGCCTGCTCGGCGCCGCACCTTCGCTGCTGTGGGCCGCCGGCGCGTTGACGCTGGTGTTCGCGCCGCTGCTGGTCGTCGTGTCGGTGTGGCTGTACACCTTGGTGTTCGGCTTCTCGGCGCTGTGGTTCACCCACTCCGGCCTGTCTGCTTTGGCGGCGCTTCGCAGCCAGCCCGCCGCCAAGCCCTACAGCCCCGGCGAGGTGATCGAACTCGCCGCAACTGACACTCTGCCGGTGCTGCCGCCGCCAAGACCTTGAACCCCCAACCCCGGCTCTGACACCATGCGCAACATCGGCCTCATCATCATCGGCGACGAGATCCTGTCCGGCAAACGCCAGGACAAACACATGCCCAAAATCATCGCGATGCTCGGCGCACGCGGCATGGGTCTGTCCTGGGCGCGCTACGTCGGCGACCACCGCGGCCATATCACGGCCGCGCTCAGCGATGCTTTTTCCGGCGACGACATCGTTTTTTCTTGCGGCGGCATCGGCGCCACACCCGACGACCACACCCGCCAATGCGCCGCAGCCGCACTGGGTTTGCCGCTGGCCCTGCACCCACAGGCCGAGTTGCTGATCCGCGACCGCATGCGCGACGTCGCCGCCGAGCAAGGCCTGCCCTACGAGCCCGACCGCGATGACAACAAGCACCGGCTCAACATGGGCATGTTCCCGCAGGGCGCACAGATCATCGCCAACCCCTACAACAAGATCCCCGGCTTTTCGGTCGGCGACGTGCATTTCGTGCCCGGATTCCCGGTGATGGCGCATCCGATGATCGAGTCCTTGCTCGACACGCGCTACGCCGAACTGCACGGCAGCCAGGTGCAGGCCGAGCGCTCGGTGATCGTGATGGGGGGCATGGAGGCCGCGCTGACGCCGTTGATGGAAGACATCGAGTCTCGCTTCGCCGGCATCAAGGTATTCAGCCTGCCCAGCGTCGACCACCCACAGTGGGGCCGCCACATCGAGCTCGGGGTCAAGGGCCTGCCGGCGGACATCCCGCCGGCCTTCGACGCCTTGTTGGCGGGCTTGCGCTTGACCTCGGTCGTTTTAGGCCCCGAAATGGTGCGTTGACAGCCACAAGATGGGGGCTTGAATCGCACTATATTGGTGCTTATTGTTGCGACACACCGTCAAGACTTGACTCCATCAGGCAGGACGATCTGCCGTTCGGCCGCTGGCAGCAGGCACGGTTTCTGCTACATTCCTGAGCGATTGTTTGGGGGCCCGACCCCCGAGAATGCAAGGACCGTAGTACTTCCCCCTCATTTTTGACGCGTCCAGCCATGGCAAGCGCGTCCTGCTAGGAGATTCCTGATGGCAAAGACCGTCGCCGACGTGATGGCAATGGTGAAAGAAAACGAAATCAAGTTCGTTGATTTCCGTTTCACCGACACCCGCGGCAAAGAGCAGCACGTCACCGTGCCCGTGTCCCACTTCGACGAAGACAAGTTCTCGTCGGGTCATGCCTTCGACGGTTCGTCGATCGCCGGCTGGAAGGGCATTGAAGCGTCGGACATGCAGCTCATGCCCGACCCGAATACCGCCAACATCGACCCGTTCTTCGAAGAGCCGACGCTGATCCTGACCTGCGACGTGATCGACCCGGCCGACGGCAAGCCTTACGAGCGCGATCCGCGTTCGCTGGCCAAGCGCGCGGAGGCCTACATGAAAGCTTCCGGCCTGGGTGATGCGGCCTTCTTCGGCCCCGAGCCCGAGTTCTTCGTGTTCGACAACGTCCGCTGGGGCAACGACATGTCGGGCTGCTTCTCGAAGATCGAGTCTGAAGAAGCTGCCTGGAACACCGGCAAGGAATACGAGCACGGCAACACCGGTCACCGTCCGACAGTCAAGGGCGGCTACTTCCCCGTGCCTCCGGTCGACAGCGCGCAGGACATGCGTTCCGAGATGTGCCTGGTGCTCGAGTCGCTGGGCATCCCGGTCGAAGTGCATCACCACGAAGTGGCCAACGCCGGCCAGATGGAAATCGGCACCAGGTTCAGCACCCTGATCCAGCGCGCCGACTGGATCCAGCTGCAGAAGTACGTGATCCACAACGTGGCCCACTCGTACGGCAAGACGGCCACCTTCATGCCCAAGCCCATCGTGGGCGACAACGGCTCGGGCATGCACGTGCACCAGTCGGTCTGGAAGGACGGCAAGAACCTGTTCGCCGGCGACGGCTATGCCGGCCTGAGCGAATTCGCGCTGTACTACATCGGCGGCATCATCAAGCACGCCCGTGCCCTGAACGCCATTACCAACCCCACCACCCACAGCTACAAGCGTTTGGTGCCTGGCTTTGAAGCCCCTGTGAAGCTGGCTTACTCCAGCCGCAACCGCTCTGCGTCTATCCGCATTCCCCATGTGGCTTCAGACAAAGCACGTCGCATCGAAGCACGTTTCCCCGATCCC
>CALQBT020000083.1 GCA_943328885.2 Bordetella parapertussis
CAGGCCGCCATTGTCGCGGCCTGCGGCGCCGGCCGTAGCGTGCCCTACACCGCGACCGACTTCGCGGCTGCGGTACTCGACTTGTTGCGCCTCGGGCCCGATGGGCGAACAGCGATGATCGATGCGGGCAAGCGCTACGTCGCCGAACACCGTGACTACCGGATGCTCAGCGCGGCCCTGGCCAGCGTCTACTTCCAGGTGCTGGCGCGCCGCTGATCGTGGCGGCGCAGCTCGGGATGGTGGATCGCGAGTTCTGGCCGTTGCCAGGGCAGGACTGTGCTTTCCTACGATGGTTGCCTCGCATGCACTTCAATGCACCGTGGGCCACATGCGTGGGTGGGAATTTTTTGGTCTTGGAGTGTTCAATTGACAAGTGATGAACGATCCGTTCCGGGTGATCCGGTGATGCGATACCGTCAGCGCTGCCCGAGTTGCCTCGAAGCGCAAGCCACCTTGCTGCTGGAGGAACCGTTCGACAGTCCTGCTATGCAGCACTACTTTGCGGACCACTACGAGGGGCGTGCCTCGATCGACTGCCTCGCCGGTCAAACTTACCAGTTGTTGCGCTGTAGCCGATGCGCGCTGGCCTATCAGCGGGCCGTGCCGAGTGATTGGTTGCTGGGTCAGCTCTATGATCGATGGATCCCGTTGTCGGAGCGTGAGCGACTGCGGCGGGCCTACACCTTGAACAGCTACCGCTATTGGGCCGAGCAGGTCGAGTTCCTGATCCTGTTCTTGAACAAGCCGCCGCACGCGGTCAAGGTCCTCGATTTCGGGCTCGGCTGGGGGGAATGGGCGCGCATGGCACAGGCCTACGGTTGCGAGGTGACGGGGGCAGAGTTGTCGAAGGAGCGCATCGAGAACGCGCAGCACTTTGGGATCCCGATCATTGGCGGCGATGAGTTGTCAAATCATCGCTTCGATTTCATCAACACCGAGCAGGTCTTCGAGCATCTGACCGAGCCGCGCGAGATCCTGCAGTTGCTTGCGGCCTGCCTTAGCGACCGCGGGCTTATCAAGTTGAGTGTGCCGAACGCCCGCAAGACCTTGCGGCGCGTGGCTGGTGGGGCATTGTTCGGAAAGCTCTCGGCTCGCGCGATCATGCCGATCGCGCCGCTCGAGCATCTCAACTGCTTCGACCATGACACCCTGGTGGCGCTGGCCGCACAGTGCGGTTTGCGCGTCGTGCGCCCGAGTTTTCTGAAGCTGTGCAACGGCGCTTCGGGCTGGTTTAGCCTGCGCCGCGCTGCGCACTTGCTGGTGCGACCTTTATATCGCCACTTCTATCCAAAGAGTACCTTCGTCTACTTCTCGAAGTAGACCTGACGTCCGGACTTCAACGACGGCGCACACCGAGCAGTGCGTACCAAACGTTCAGCACCATTGCAGCGACTTGGTGAGCACCGGGCAACTGCTGCCGCAGCGGCGTCTCAGGCCGCAGGTGGACGCGCCCCTGCTTGCGCAAGCGGTTGGCAGTCAGCAGATGGCCGACGTCGAAATTCTCGCCGCTTCCGATGCGCTGTTTGACGTGGCTGAAATCGATTCCCGACCAATCACCCAGGCGTTGCAGCTCGCGCTCCGGCGCGGCCATGAAGTCTTCGTAATGGATCACCAGGCACTGCGAGCCGAGGCGGGCTTGGGCCAGTCGGCAGCACAAGCTCACAAACAGCACGTAGGTGAAGGCACTCAGCAGCGCCTTCGGGCGTTGCTCGTCCTGGTTGGGTTTGCGGAAGGACTGCAGGATGCCTGAGGGGCTGCGAAGCAACCACACTACCTTCAGGTCTTCGCCGAGCAACTGGTTTAGCGCCAATGCGCGGCCGGCATATTTCGACGAGTCGATCAGCGTGGCGGCGCCAGTGGCGGCACGCAGCGCATCGAGCAGTGTGCGCTGGTAGCTTTCATACTGCGCCGGAAGCGGCCGCGGTGACAGCCATCTTTGCAAACAGCCGCGGTGCCATTCAATCCTCCGGAACTGCGCCGTCGCTGCTACTGGGTCGGGCGCCAGTGGCGCGAGCGCCCGGCTGACCGGCTGCCAGATCGGGCAGCGGTCGAAAGGCTGCCCGCACGAGCAGAGAACATTGCGCTGCAGTCCATCTTCGATGACGTCGAACAACTCGCCAGCGCCGTGGGCGCCGACGGCGTCGGCCAGGACGATCTCCAGGATCGTCGAACCGCTGCGGCCGGTGCCCATGATGTAGAGGACGTCGGGCGGCTTGCGATGCGGGTCAGGTGATGGCGGCGTGGAGGCTTGCATAGTCCGAGAATCGATATTGGGGCTGTTCGCGCAACCAGCCAAGATAGTGGTCGAGTGCATCGGCGGATGCAGAGCTGAAGTTCTTCGTGTGTCCAATCGCGACCACTGGCACGGCGTTGTTCTCGGTCGGCCAGCGATCAACCCAATGTTGCGTGACGTCCGCCAAGGTTTCGGCGTCCAGTAATGAGTAGTCGAGCATGGTCGTGCCAATCCGACCGAGCTTGCTTAGCGCGCCTTGCAGCTTTTGCCAACGGTCGCTGCCGCTGTCGTAGCTGCCACTGCAGCCTGGCGCTAGGCGACCTCGGCTTGCGCGCAACAGGCGAAGGTGCCGCAGGCGGTCGATCTGGCCGACGGCGATCGGCACTTCGTGCATCAGGCCATTTGATTCGACCCGGCAAACATCGTGACCGATCCGCCACCAGGGGCGTTCGGGCGCATTGCGAAAGTCGAACCAATCGGTCGGCTGGCGGTTGTGCAGGCCTGGCGCCACCGAGGACTCGACCGCAACGCCCAGCGCCTGGAGTGCTGGCAGCACTGCATCGCTGGGCTGGATGGCCCAGCCGCCAGCGCGAAACGCGAGTGGCTGCGCGCTCGGATCGACCTCGTGCATCAGGTCAGTCAACCAGGCATAGCCGCGCTCGATGCAAGCGCGGGCAGCCTCGGGCATGAGGTCGCCGATGCGCCACTTGCTCGGATCAAGCCGCCAGCTCTCAGAGCCGAGGCTGGCGTTGTGGTCCCACTGCGGGTGCAAGTGCAGCTCAAGTCGGTGGCCCCGCAGCATCAGGTCCTGCAACTGGCGCCGGACTGCGGCGGCTCCGACCTGTCCAAGCCGCTGCATGGCCTCGAACTCTAGTGCATCGACGAACACTGACAACCGCGCGCCATGACGCTCGGTGATGGCGGCGATGTTCTCGGCGGGCCTCAGCACGCAACATCCGATCTCGCCACTGCCATTGCCGAACACTTCGTAATCGAGCGAGAGGATCACATGTCGCACTGCTGTCATGCCCACCCCACGCTGCGGCGATAGAGTTGCAGCATCTGCGCCGCCACTGCCCGGGACTCGTATCTTTGCCAGGCTTTCGCGTGGTTGGCGTCCGAGATGCGCTGCCAATTTTCGGCCGGAGAGCAAAGCTTGCCCACAGCAGCCGCGATCGCCTCAGGGGTGATCTCGTTGATGAGCACGCCGTTCTCACCTGTTGCGACGATATCGGGGATGGCGCCCACCGATGTCGCAACCACCGGCAGTCCGCAAGCCATGGCTTCGAGCATCGACACCGGGCAGCCTTCGCGTTGCGACGCCAGTATGTAGACATGCGAACCGGCGAGCGCCTCGCACTTGGCGGCGCCGCGAACGTAGCCGAGAAACTGCACACGTTTTTCGAGTCTATGGCGGCGGACAAGGTCACGGACCGATTCGAGATCGGGGCCGGCGCCCGCGACTAGCAATTGCACGTCTACACCCTTGGCTACCAGTAGCGGCACGGCCTCGATCGTCTCGAAGATACCCTTGTCCCGAATCAACCGCGCGAGGAAGAGCAGACGCAACGGCCCTGCATCGGGTGCCGCTGCGCGGGCCGTGGACAAGTCGATGCCATTGAACATCGTTGTTACTACCTCGACGCGTGCTGCCGGTACGCCCAAATCCAGCAGCGCCTCGCGGAACTGCTCACTGAGCACGACAATCGATCGCGTGCGGCCAAGCAGGCTCCCGACGCACCACGAGAGCAGCCGCCGCCGCCGGATGCGCTGGAACATGGCCCAGCTCCAGCCGTGTATGAACACCACCAGTGGCGCACGGCCGAATAGGAGGCCAAGCGCGACGAAGACCAGATCGCGCGGCAATGACTTGTCGATGAAGGACGGATTGAGTTGCACGAGGTCGTGGCGTGTGGTCAGCAGCCTGCGCGTGAACGCCAAGTAGTCACCCAGCAAGCGCGACAGCGCCGCCCGTTGGCCTTCGCTCGGCCGCCGGCCGATGAGCAAGTGGTCCCATTGCACCTCCCCCGCGAGCGCCTGCATCAGCATGGCGATGTAGTCCACGACACCACCGCCAGAGCGTAGATCGCGGGCAAGCACCAGAACGCGCGGGATCGACTGCGAATGGTCGACTCGAGCGTTCGCCGGCGCATCAACGGGGCGGGGGGATGCTGTGTTCGAAGTTGGCAGCGACATGGGCATGCAGCGAAGTCGGGCGCGGGCGATCGGGCCGGTCCGCGGCAGATTTGGACGAAATATGGTTTTCCACTATAGGGCTGTCCCATCGCCGCCTTGACCCGCCAATCGTGACCCAATGAGGATCTACCGCCAGAAGCGTCGCGCAGGCGCCCTCGATCGTGCAATCCTGTGGGTAAAGCCCAGCCATGCGCGATTGCCGCCGCAGGGTGTCAACCATAATGGCCACACTGCCCGTGAGTAGCGCAGAAGTTGGGCGGCTTTCGGCGACATGGACGGTGACTGATGAGGGCGTCTGCAAGATTGACATGGCTTGTGCGGCGTATCGGTCGCATGTACTGGCAGGAAGTGCCTTTTCGCGCTGGTACCGTGGTCCGCAGTCTGCTGCAGAGCCGGGGCTGGCGCTCGGCGAGCGTGCCGCCGCCACGGATCCCTGATGCACGCCATGGTCAGTCCTGGTGCACTCGGCCGGATAACGCAACTGGGCTGACGCCAGTGCGCGAGGTCGCCGCACGCACGATGCGAAATCCGCCCGACGTGTTCGGTCAACCAGTGGCGCACCGCGATGGCATCCCCGACTGGAACGCCGATCCGGTGACCGGGAGGCCGATTCCGCTCAGTTTCGGCCTGTTCCTCGATTTCCGTCACATCGAGGGCATCGACATCAAGCATCTGTGGGAACTCAACCGGCATCTGTGGCTGGTGCCACTGGCTCAAGCCTGGGCAGTGGGGCACGAGCCGCGCTACCTGGCCCACCTCGGCCGGCTGCTGGAGCAATGGTTGGATGCCTGTCCGTATCCGCTGGGCGCCAACTGGTCATCGCCAGTGGAGCACGGGATCCGGCTGATCAACTGGAGCTTGGCCTGGAATCTGATCGGGGGCGCGGATTCACCGCTATTCAGCGATGCGTGGGGACGTGCTCTGCGCGAGCGCTGGCTGACCAGTGTCTACCAGCACATGCGCTTCGCCAGCGACAACTACTCGTTCTATTCATCGGCAGACAACCACTTGATCGGTGAGGCTGCGGGCGTCTTCGTCGCCTCGCACACCTGGGATTGCTGGGATGAGGGCAGACGCATGCGCCTGCGTGCAAAGCGTATCCTGGAGGAGGAGACGCTCAAACAGTTCAGTGCCGACGGCGTCAACTTGGAGCAGGCCTTGTGCTATCACAAGTTCAGCTTGCAATTCCTGCTGGCCAGTGGCTTGTGTGGCAGAGCCAATGGCGACGACTTCAGCCGGACTTTTTGGACGCGGGTCGAGGCGGCCATCGTGTTCCTGGCTGCAGTGACCGACGCTGCCGGCCAGGTGCCGCGGTTCGGCGACTCCGATGACGGCGATGTCTGGCGATTGGCCGTAGGACCAGGAACCAGCGGTTACCAGGAGGTTATGGCCATCGGAGCGCGCCTTTTCGGCAACGAGGCATTGACGGCAAAGTGCCATGCCCTTGGCGGGCATGTGCTTCCGCAGGCCGATTGGGTGTTTGGCGTGGCACCGCCTGCGGCCCTACCGCGGCACGATGCGTTGGCGCTGGCCCGCCTGCCGCGTGCTTTCCCGGTCGGCGGCTATGTCGTGCTCGGCAGACGGCTTCATGCCGGTGACGAGGTGCGCGTTTTGATGGACTGCGGGCCTCTGGGCTACAACCGGATTGGCGGTCACGCCCATGCCGACGCTTTGTCGGTGGTTGTGTCGGTGGCCGGCGAGCAGTTCCTGGTCGATCCCGGTACCTACTGCTACAACGCGGCACCTCAGCTTCGTCACTTCTTCCGCGGCACATCGGCACACAATACGTTGACGGTAGATGGGCAGGATCAGTCGATCTACGGTGCCAGTTTCCTCTGGCTGCGCGATGTGCATACGACCATCGAGCAATTTGACGATGCGGGCCGTTGCCAAGTCCAGGCCTACCACGACGGCTACCTGCGGCTGCGCGATCCGGTACGGCACCATCGACGTGCTGAGGTCGCGACCGACGACACCATCATCATCGAGGACTGGCTGGCATGCTCGCATCCCCATCGCGTGAGTTTGTTGTGGCACTGTGCCGCTGGCGTCGCCATATCGCCCCTGGCCGACGGCAGTGGTTGGCAGATCGAAGGCGCAGTGCACGGACTCCGGGTGCAGGTGGATGGCGCGTCGTGTGCACCGACGCTTGTGACCGGGCAGCACATGCCGCCACAAGGTTGGGTCTCGACAGACTTTTATTCAAAGCGGGCGGCAGCGGTCTTGGTCTGGGCTGTCGACCTCAAACCGAATCAAGTGCTGCGAACGACACTCACGCCACTCTTGCGTCGACCCGCTGCCGCAGCATCATCATCATGAGAATCTGGTTCGACCTGTCCAACTCTCCTCACATCAACCTGTTTGCCCGCTTGATTAGGGAGCTTGAACAAGAGGAACACGAAGTTGTCATAACCTGTCGCCCGTTGGCCAATACCATCGATCTGCTGGAGCTTCATGGTTTGCGCTACGAGATCGTGGGTGAGCACTATGGAGCAAAGTTGTCCAACAAGGCTCTTGGCTATCCCGTACGCGTGCTGCAGCTGCGCAAGTACCTGGCCCCAAAGCGCATCGACGTGGCAGTGTCACAGAGCTCCTTCCATTCACCAGTGGTGGCTCGCTTGCTGGGTGTGCGGTCGATATACATGAACGACAACGAGCACGCGTTGGGCAATGTTCCCTCCTTCTTGGCGGCCACGCGCATCATGGTCCCCGAGTTTCTGTCGATGGCCAGTCTTAGTCGCCAGTTGGCAAAGCGGTCCAAAGTGATCCGCTATCCTGGCGTCAAGGAGGGCATCTATCTCTGGGCGCTTCAGGCTCGGCTGGAGCAGGCTGCCGCCTTGCGCGATGCTGGGCGAAGGCCCGCCGTCTATTTGCGTCCTGAGCCCTGGACGGCTCAGTACTACAAGGGCGAGCGAAATTTCCTGGATGCCCTGCTGGTGGGCATCAAGGATCAGGTCAACGTAACCCTATTGCCGCGCGGTAAGGCGCAAGGACAGCACTACAGCGATGCTCGCTTTGCCGGCATTCGCATCATCGATACGGCACTTGATATCGCCGATATCGCGCTGGATTGCGACCTTTTTGTCGGAGCTGGTGGCACGATGACGCGCGAAATGGCGGTGTTGGGCATCCCCACGATCTCGGTCTACCAGGACGACTTGTTGGACGTCGACCGCTATCTGCTTGAAAGCGGTGCGTTTGTCCATCGTCCAGCGTTGACGGCGCAAGACTTGCTGGATGCGCTGAGTCATGCGGCGCGCAGGCCCGCTGATCGTGTTTTGCTCGGCAAGGGCAGGCAGGCATACCAGATGATCAAGCATGAAATATTGAACGGTTGACCCAATCTGGGTTGAACGATGAAACTGAGAGAGAAACGATGATTCGCGTAGGCATGGTCGGGCTGGGAAAGATGGGTTTGTCTCATGTGTCGATGGTGGGGGCGCATCCGGAGGTGAAATTGGTTGCCGCGTGCGATACGATGACGTACCTGACTGATGTGTTGGAGAAGTACACAGGTCTCAAATGCTATGCCGATCTGGACAAGATGTTGGCAGAACAGCAGCTTGACGCGGTGGTGATCTCCACCCCATCGAAGTTGCATGCTGGCATGGTTGAGAAGGCGTTGGACCGCGGACTGCATGTGTTCTGCGAAAAGCCGTTCGTCCTGGATGTGACTGATGGTGAGCGCCTGACGCAACTGGCAGACAGCAAGGGGCTGGCGACGCAGGTGGGATACCACTTCCGCTTTGTCGCCGCATTCCAGGAGGCTGCACGGATCGTGCGCTCGGGCGCACTGGGAACCGTACACCATGTACGCGCTGAGGCCTATGGACCGGTTGTGTTACGGCCCAAAGGCGGAACCTGGCGCTCGGCCAAAAGCGAAGGCGGTGGTGCGCTCTACGACTACGCTTGCCATGCGATCGATCTGGTCAACTTCGTGGCCGGTGCGCCGGCGGCAGTAAGCGGCGTGGTTCGCCACGGCGTGTTTTCGCGCGACGTGGAAGATGAGGTCTATTGCTCACTGCACTACACCAGCGGCGCCAGTGGCCAGTTGTGCGTCAACTGGAGTGACGAGAGCTTCCGCAAGATGAGCACCAAGATCACCGTGTGGGGTACCAATGGGCGGGTCACTGCTGATCGGCAAGAGTGCCAGATCTTTCTGCGCGAGTCGCACGCCGCATTGCCAGACACGGCCGCAGGCTGGACCGTTCGCTACACCACCGAACTGACCAAAGAAGTTTGGTTCTACCTGCGTGGTGAGGAATACTCGGCCCAGATCGACTACTTTGTACAGAGCATCAAACAACGGCGTGCCGATGGCGAGAATTGCTTCCGCTCTGCGCTTCAGGCTGACCGGGTGGTGTCGATGATCCTGGCCGACGGCGCTGGCGCGAGCG
>CALQBT020000084.1 GCA_943328885.2 Bordetella parapertussis
CACCTTCCAGGTGCTGGCCAAGCAGATCGACGACCACCTACGCGCGATGATGCCAGTGTGGAAGGCCAAGTACCCCGGCGTCGAGAACCTGAAGCTGGCGGTGATGGGCTGCATCGTCAACGGCCCTGGCGAGAGCAAACATGCCGACATCGGCATCAGCCTGCCCGGCACAGGCGAGGCACCGGCAGCACCGGTGTTCATCGACGGTCAGAAGGCGATGACTTTGCGCGGTCCGGCGATCGCGCAGGAGTTCCATCGCATCGTCGAGGGCTATATCGAGCGCCGCTTCGGTGCAGTTGCTGAGGCGCGCTGACGCCGGCCGTTCCCGCTGCGCGATCCTCGCGGGCTGACCCGAATTTGCATTGAGCGGCCCGATTGGGCTCGACAAGACATGGCAGAAACACTGCAAGCCATCAAAGGCATGAACGACATCCTGCCGCCTGAATCCGGGCGTTGGGAATGGTTGGAAGACAAGGTGCGTGCGCTGATGCGCCGCTACGGTTACCTCAACATCCGCACGCCCATCGTCGAGCCCACGCCGCTGTTCGTGCGTGGACTGGGCGAGGTGACCGATATCGTCGAGAAGGAGATGTACTCGTTTGTCGACAGCATGAACGGTGACCTGCTGACGCTGCGCCCGGAGAACACGGCCGGCGTGGTGCGTGCGGCGATCGAGCACTCGATGCTCTACGACGGCGGCAAGCGCTTGTTCTACATCGGCCCGATGTTCCGCCACGAGCGGCCGCAGCGCGGGCGCTACCGCCAGTTCCACCAGGTGGGGGTGGAGGCCTTGGGTTTCGGCGGGCCCGAGACCGATGCCGAGGTGATCCTGATGGCGCGTGCGCTGTGGCGCGACCTGGGTCTGGCCGATGTAAGGCTGGAGATCAACAGCCTGGGGGTGCCCGATGAGCGCCGTGCGCACCGCGTTGCGCTGATCGACTACTTCGAATCCCATGCTGAGGAACTCGACGCCGAGGCCCAGCGCCGCCTGCACAACAACCCGCTGCGCATCCTCGACACCAAGAACCCGGCGATGCAGGACCTGGTCAATGCCGCGCCGCAACTGATGAGTTTTCTGGGTGAAGGCTCTCTCAAACACCTGGACGCCGTCAGGTCTGCGCTCGACGCCGTCGGCCAGCCCTACACGATCAATCCAAGGTTGGTACGGGGCATGGACTACTACACCCACACGGTGTTCGAGTGGATGAGCCCCAAGCTCGGTGCCCAGGGCACGATTTGCGGCGGCGGACGCTATGACGGCTTGGTCGAGATGATTGGCGGCAAGCCGGCACCGGGTGTGGGCTGGGGCATGGGGCTCGAACGGGTGCTCGATCTGCTGCAGCAAAGCGGCATCGAGCCACCCGTCGAGCACCCCGATGCCTACGCCGTTTTGCCCGATGCCGCAGCCTTGAGCCCGGCCATTGCGGTGGTGGAGGCGCTGCGGGCGGTTGGCGTTGCGGTGGTGATGCATGCCGGCGGCAGCGCTGGCCTGGGCAGCATGAAATCACAGTTCAAGAAAGCCGATGCCAGTGGCGCCCGCCATGCGCTGGTATTTGGCGGCAACGAACTCGCGCAAGGCATGGTTGGCGTCAAGCCACTGCGTGACGCCACCGGGCCACAGGTGCTGCGACCCCTGGCTGGCGTCGCCGACTGGGCGCATGAACTGCGCAACGCATAATCCCCGGTTCGATCACCGGGCAAAGACAACAGGCGCTTCATGGCGAATCCACTCGACCTGCAAGAGCAGGAACAACTAGACGACATCAAGGCCTTCTGGAAGCAGTACGGCAACCTGATCACCTGGTTGATCACAGCCTGTTTGCTAGCTTATGCCGGATGGAATGGCTGGGGCTGGTACCAGCGTGATCAGGCGAAAAAGGCCAGCGTCATGTTCGACGAACTCGACAAGGCGGCTGTGGCGGGCGACGCCGACAAGGCGGGGCGGGTCTTCGTCGATCTGAGGGAGCGCTATGGCCGCACTGGCTTGGCCCAACAAGGTGGCTTGCTGGCTGCCAAACTGCAATACGACAAAGGCCAGATCGACGCTGCCAAAGCCAGTCTGAATTGGGTCATCGAAAACGCCAGGGAGGACGAGTACCGCAGCATCGCGCGACTGCGCCTGGCCGGCTTGATGCTCGACGCCAAGCAGTACGACGCTGCGCTCAAGCTGCTGGACGATATGCCGTCCAAGGAGTTTTCGGCCCTGGCAGCCGATCGCCGGGGCGATGTGCTGCTGGCGCAGGGCAAGAAGGACCTGGCTTTGGTCGCTTACCAGAACGCATACAAGACGATAGGCGACAAGCTGGACTATCGCCACTTGATCGAAGCCAAGCTCACCGCGCTGGCCGCGTCGCCCTCATCGGCTGCTTCCGGAGCCGGCAAGTGATGCGCCGCTTGGCCATCTGCGCGCTGTTGTTTTCGGTCGCCTTGGGCTTGGCGGGTTGTGCGGCCGACAAGCCCAAGCCCACTGCGCTTGAGACTTTCACGCCCAAGATCGTGAGTCGCCAAGTCTGGAGTTCGAGGCTTGACTCGGTCCAGTTTCCGCTGGCAGTCGTGGTGCGCGACGGCAGCTTCATCGTTGCGGGCACCGATGGCACCGTGTTGTCCATCGACGCTCAGAGCGGCAGCGAGCGCTGGCGTGGTCGGGTAGGCAGCCCGCTGTCGGCCGGGGTTGGCAGTGACGGCCGCTATGCGGCGGTCGTGACGCATGACAACGAGTTGGTGGTGATGGACAAGGGCGTGAAGTTGTGGAGCCTGCGCTTGTCCTCTCGCACCAGCACCGCGCCGCTGTTGGCGGGCGAACGGGTGTTCGTGATCGGCGTCGATCGCGTGGTACACGCGTTCGATGCGATCGATGGCCGCCGGCTGTGGACTTTCCAGCGCGCAGGCGAGGCGCTCACGCTGGCCCAGTCGGGTGTGTTGGCGGCGTACAAGAACACCTTGGTAGCCGGTCTTGGCGCGGTGATGCTGGGGCTGGATCCGACCACGGGCAGCGTGCGATGGGAGTTGGCCATCAGCTCGCCGCGCGGCACCAACGAGGTCGAGCGGCTGAACGACCTGGTCGGCCCGTTGCTGAGGGTGGGTGACAGCTTGTGCGCGCGCGCGTTCCAGACCGCAGTCGGCTGCGTCACCGTCAGCGGCAGCGAACGTGCGGCGCTGCGCTGGAGCCGCAATGTCGGGGGTCAGCGGGCCTTGGGTGGCGATGCTGATCTCGTTTTCGGCGGGGATGCGTCGGACCGACTCAGTGCTTGGCGCTCGGCCAGCGGTGAACTGGCCTGGACCAATGAGCGGCTTCTCTACCGCGGTTTGAACGCGCCGCTTGCCACCGCCAAGGCTGTGATATTTGGCGACAGCGAAGGTCAGGTTCACTTTCTTGACCGTGAAGATGGCAAGACCTTGCTGCGGCTGCCCACCGATGGTTCGGCGGTGGCAGCACAGCCGGTGCTGGCAGGCAGCACGACGCTGGTGGTGACGCGCACTGGCGGGTTGTTTGCCTTCCGTTCTGAATGAATTCCGGGGCTTGGCCCCTTGTATCGATTCCCTGAACGAAGGCCCACGACCATGAAACCGGTGATCGCCCTGGTAGGGCGGCCCAACGTGGGCAAGTCCACTCTTTTCAACCGCTTGACCAAGAGCCGGGACGCGATCGTCGCCGACTTCGCTGGTCTGACCCGCGATCGCCATTACGGCGATGCCAAGCAGGGCGGGCATGAGTTCATCGTCATCGACACCGGTGGCTTCGAACCCGAAAAGCCGACCGGCATCGTCGCGATGATGGCGCGTCAGACCAAGGCCGCAGTGGCAGAGGCCGACGCGGTGGTCTTCGTGGTCGATGCGCGCAACGGCGTGTCGGGGCAGGACCACGACATCGCGCGCTATCTGCGCGGTGCCAACAAGCGAGTGTTGCTGTGCGTCAACAAGGCCGAGGGCCTGAGTGACTCGCCGCTGCTCGCGGAGTTCCACGAACTCGGCATGGGCGAGCCGCACCCGATCTCGGCCTCTCACGGCCAGGGCATCCGCAGCCTGGTCGACGCGGCCTTGGTCGAATTTGCCGATCCTGAGCCCGAAGATGCCGAGTCTCTGGAGGTCAAGCCCATCCGGCTGGCAGTGGCCGGACGGCCTAACGTCGGCAAGAGCACGCTGATCAACACTTGGCTTGGCGAGGAACGGTTGGTCGCCTTCGACCAACCCGGCACCACGCGCGATGCGATCAGCGTGCCTTTCGAGCGTGCCGGGCAGCGGTTTGAACTGATCGACACCGCTGGTTTGCGTCGCAAGGGCAAGGTCTTCGAGGCGATCGAGAAGTTTTCGGTGGTCAAGACGCTGCAGGCAATCTCGGATGCCAACGTCGTGCTGCTGCTGATCGACGCGACCCAGGGCGTGAGCGACCAGGACGCGCACATTGCCGGCTACATCCTCGAGGCCGGCCGCGCCGTGGTGATCGCGATCAACAAGTGGGATGCGGTCGATGCCTATCAGCGTGAGATGCTCGCGCGTTCGATCGAGCAACGCCTGTCGTTCCTGAAGTTTGCGCCGGTGCTGCACATCTCGGCGATCAAGCGCCAGGGTCTGGCGCCGGTGTGGAAGGCCATCGCTGACGCCCATGCCTCGGCGACCCGCAAGATGCCCACACCCATCCTGACCCGATTGCTGCAGGAAGCTGTCGTGCACCAGGCGCCTCAGCGCAGCGGTGCCTTCCGGCCCAAACTGCGCTATGCCCACCAGGGTGGCATGAACCCGCCCATCGTGGTGATCCACGGCACCGGCTTGGAGCATGTCACCGAGGCCTACAAGCGCTTCCTCGAGGGCCGGGTGCGTGAGCATTTCAAGCTGGTGGGCACGCCCTTGCGGATCCAGTTCAAGTCGGCGGCCAACCCCTTCGATCAGGGTTGAATCACGGGGTCTGGTCGAGGCCGGTGCTTGGGTTCGGACTCTTGCGCAGCGGCTTGGCGCAGGATGTCTCGACCGGTGGCCCGACACCGTGACCTAGGCGACCTCTCGCTTTTCCTGGTGTGATAAGGTCATCTCATTCAAACTTTCAAACACGGAGCCATATCGTGGGCAACAAAGGTCAGCTGCTGCAAGATCCCTTCCTGAACCTGCTGCGCAAGGAGCATGTGCCGGTTTCGATCTACCTCGTCAATGGCATCAAGCTGCAGGGGCATATTGAATCCTTTGACCAGTATGTGGTGTTGCTGCGCAACACCGTGACCCAGATGGTCTACAAGCACGCGATCTCCACGGTGGTGCCGGGTCGCCCGGTGACCTTCAGCGCCGCTGAGCCGGCCGAACCGGCTTGACCCGATCCACCGGCAATACGGTGGCCACCTCCAGCAGTCACACCGCCGACCGGCGCGATGATTCGATGCTGACCCGCGAAGGGCCGGCGCGCGTGGTGCTGGTGGGTGTTGATTTCGGCAAGAGCAAGTCCTTCGACGCAAGCCTCGACGAACTCGCGTTGCTGGCCCAAAGTGCCGGTGATGTGCCGGTCGAGCGGGTGATCGCGCGCCGCAAAGCACCCGATGCTGCGCTTTTCGTGGGCAGCGGCAAAGCCGACGAGATCAAGACCTTGGTGCAGATGCATGGTGCCGAATGCGTGATCTTCGACCAGGCGTTGTCTCCTGCGCAGCAGCGCAACCTCGAACGTCACATCGGCGTGGCGGTGGCCGACCGAACCGCGTTGATCTTGGAAATTTTTGCCCAGCGTGCGCAGAGCCATGAAGGCAAGCTGCAGGTCGAACTCGCGCGCCTGCAGTACCTGTCCTCGCGCCTGGTGCGGCGCTGGAGCCACCTGGAGCGCCAGACGGGAGGTGCCGGCCAGCGCGGTGGGCCTGGCGAGGCGCAGATTGAACTCGACAAGCGCATGATCGGCGAGCGCATCAAGTCTTTGAAGGGCCGGCTCGACAAGGTCAAGCGCCAGCGCGGCACGCAGCGTGACAAGCGCCGCAACAGCGGTACCTTTCGGGTCTCATTGGTGGGCTACACCAATGCCGGCAAGAGCACCTTGTTCAATGCGCTGGTCAAGGCGCGTGCGTTTGCCGCCGATCAGCTTTTCGCCACACTCGACACCACCACCCGGTCGCTTTACCTCGAGGCCTTGAAAGACACGGTGTCGCTGTCGGACACCGTGGGTTTCATCCGCGATCTGCCACACAAATTGGTCGAGGCCTTCGAGGCCACGCTGCAGGAAGCCACCGATGCCGATCTGCTGCTGCATGTGATCGATGCCTCCAGCCCGGTGCTGCAGCAGCAGCGCGATGAAGTCGAGCGTGTGCTGCACGAGATCGGGGCGACAGAATTGCCGCAGATTTTGGTGTTCAACAAGTCCGACCAACTCGAAGCGCCGCCACGCGAACTGCAGGATTGGGTCGAAGGCCTGGGCGGCGCGGCGGTGCCCAGGGTCTTCGTCAGCGCTTTGCAGGCCATCGGCTTGGGGGCGCTGCGAGACTTGATTGCTCAGGCCGCTGGCGCTCAGGGCTTGAATCCACCGGGGCAGGCCCCAGATTCAGCTGCTGCAGTTTTGGCGGGCGAGTCTGCCGCAGACAATGTTCCTCCACCTTCGCTGATCCCATGAACATGCATGCACATTCAACCTCTGACGCTATAGCCATGCCGCTGCGCGATCGTTTGTCCTTGTTGTCAGGATCAGCGCTGCGCTTGACGGTGGGCTTGCTGCGCCACCTGCGGCCCAAGCCGCTGCGTATGGCCAACGGTCGCAACGAGGGGCCGCCCGATCTCGACGAGCTTTGGCGTGATTTCAACAAGAAGCTGTCCGGCTTGATTGGTGGCAAAGGTGGCGGGCAAACGCCGCCGCGTGAGCCTGGCAAGGAGGGCCCGTCGTTCCAGCCTGACATGAAGAACGCCGGTATCGGCATGAGCTTGATCGGCGTCGTGGCCTTGGTGGTCTGGGCAGGCAGCGGCTTCTTCATCGTGCAGGAAGGCCAACAATCGATCGTCACGACTTTCGGCCGCTACAGTTCCACGGTCGATGCTGGATTTCAATGGCGTTTGCCCTATCCGTTCCAAGCGCACGAAACCGTAGCGGTGACTCAGTTGCGTTCGGCCGAGATCGGTCGCAGTGCAGTGGCTCAGACCACGGGGCTGCGCGATTCGTCGATGTTGACGCAGGATGAGAACATCATCGACATCCGCTTCACGGTGCAATATCGGCTCAAGGATGCGAAGAACTTCCTGTTCGAGAACCGCGATCCTGACAAGGCTGTCGAGCAAGCCAGCGAGTCGGCGGTGCGCGAGATCGTTGGCAAGAGCAAGGTCGACTCGGTGCTGTACGAAGCGCGCGATTCGATCGCCGCCGACCTGGTGAAGTCGATTCAGAGCCAGCTCGACCGGCTCAAGGCCGGCATCCTGGTGGTCAACGTCAATGTTCAGAACGTCCAGGTGCCTGATCAGGTGACGGCAGCCTTCAACGATGCGGTCAAGGCTGGCGCCGACCGAGACCGTTTCAAGAACGAAGGTCAGGCCTATGCCAGCGATGTGATCCCCAAGGCTCGGGGTACCGCTGCGCGCCTCAGAGAAGAGGCTGACGGCTATGGCCAGCGTGTGGTGGCCCAGGCTGAAGGCGATGCCCAGCGCTTCCGCTCGGTGCTGACCGAGTATCAAAAAGCCCCCGCGGTGACCCGTGACCGGATGTACATCGACACCATGCAGCAGGTCTATTCGAGCGTCAGCAAGGTGATGGTCGATGCCCGCAGCGGCAGCAACCTACTCTATTTGCCGCTCGACAAACTGATGCAGCAGGCCGGGCCTTCGGGCACTGTGCAGGTGGTGCCGCAGGCGCCGCCTTCGGCTGCATTGCCCACCGACACTGGCGCTGCCGGTGCCGCGGGTGCTGATGCCCGCTCGCGCGACGGTGGGCGCAGCCGCGACCGCGACAGCCGTTGATTACCAGCCGAACCGGCCCCAACTCTTGAGTCATCACAATATGAATCGAATCGGACTGATCGTCGCCGGAGCACTGCTCGGACTGATGTTGCTGAGCTCGACGCTCTTTGTCGTCGACCAGCGTCAGCTGGCCGTGGTGTACGCGCTGGGCGAAATCAAGGAGGTGATCTCTGAACCCGGCCTGAAATTCAAGCTGCCGCCGCCTTTCCAGAACGTGGTCTTTCTGGACAAGCGGGTTCAGACGCTCGACAGCCCCGAGACCCGGCCGATCTTCACCGCCGAGAAAAAGAGCCTGGTGATTGACTGGCTGGTCAAGTGGCGCATTGCCGAGCCGCGTCAGTTCATTCGCAACAACGGCACCGACATCCGCAACGTCGAGAGCCGGCTCAGTCCGGTGGTGCAGGCTGCCTTCAATGAGGAGATCACCAGGCGCACCGTGCGCGGCGTGCTCGCTGCCGAGCGCGACAAGGTGATGCAGGATGTGCGCAACCGTCTGGTCGACGAAGCCAAGGCCTTCGGCATCGAGATCGTCGATGTGCGCATCAAACGGGTCGACTTCGTCGCCGATATCACCGATTCGGTCTACCGCCGCATGGAGTCCGAGCGCAAGCAGGTTGCCAACGAGTTGCGCTCGCAAGGCGCTGCCGAGGGCGAAAAGATCCGCGCCGATGCCGACAAGCAGCGCGAGGTGATTATCGCCGAAGCCTACCGCGATGCCCAGAAGCTCAAGGGCACGGGCGATGCCAAGGCGTCTGCCTTGTATGCCGATGCCTTTGGACGCGATCAGCAGTTTGCGCAGTTCTACCGCAGCCTGGAGGCTTATCGCGCCAGCTTTCGCAGCAAGAATGACGTGATGGTGGTCGATCCTTCCAGCGACTTCTTCAAGGCCATGCGGGGCG
>CALQBT020000085.1 GCA_943328885.2 Bordetella parapertussis
CCCTTGGTGCTGCCGCCGTCGGTGCTGGGTTTTTACCTGCTGTTGCTGATGGGGCCGCAGGGACCGGTCGGCCAGCTCACCCAGGCGCTGGGCCTGGGCCGGCTGCCCTTTACCTTTGGCGGGCTGGTCGTGGCCTCGGTGTTGTACTCGATGCCTTTCGTCGTGCAGCCGATTGCGCAGGCCTTCGAAGCCATCCCCGAGCCCTTGCTGGAAGCCGCCGCGACGCTGCGAGCGTCCCGGCTGGACCGGTTCTTCAGCGTCGCGCTGCCGCTGGCCCGGCCCGGGCTGATCAGCGCCACGGTGCTGGGCTTTGCCCACAGCGTGGGCGAGTTCGGCGTGGTCTTGATGATTGGCGGCAACATCCCAGGCCAGACCAGGGTGCTGTCGGTGGCAATCTACGAGCATGTCGAGGCCGGCGAGTTCGAACAAGCCCACCAGCTCGCCGCTGGACTGGTGCTGTTTTCGCTGCTGGTGCTCGTCACGCTGTACCGGGTCAACCGGGCGCCGCGCGACGCCGGCGGGGCTGCGCCTTGATCGAGGCCCGCCTGCGCCTGCAGCGGCGCGACTTCGCACTCGATGTGTCACTGACGCTGCCAGCGCGCGGCGTCTCGGCACTGTTCGGGCCTTCGGGCTGCGGCAAGACCACGCTGCTGCGCGCGCTGGCCGGGCTCGAGCGCGGCGCTGGCCGCGTCGCGCTGGGCGACGAGGTCTGGCAGGACGATGCCCTCAGCCAATGGCTGCCGACCCACCGACGCGCGCTCGGCTATGTGACCCAGGAAGCGGCGCTGTTCCCGCACCTCGACGTTCGCGCCAACCTGGACTACGGTCGCCGGCGCAGCGGGCCAGCGGCGCAGCTGTTCGCCCTCGACACCGTAGTCGATCTGCTGGACCTCGCCGCGCTGATGCACCGCAGGCCTGGCACGCTGTCCGGCGGCGAACGCCAGCGGGTGGCGATCGCCCGCGCGCTGGCCACCGCACCGCGCCTGTTGCTGATGGACGAGCCGCTGGCCGCACTCGATGCCCAGCGAAAGGCCGAGATCCTGCCCTACCTGGAACGACTGCACCGCGAGTTGGCCTTGCCCATCGTCTACGTCACGCACGCGATGGACGAGGTGGCTAGGTTGGCCGACCATCTGGTGTTGTTGCGGGCGGGCCGGGTGCTGGCGGCCGGGCCGCTGGGCGATTTGCTGTCGCGCACCGACCTGCCGCTGGTGCGCCAGGACGATGCGGGCGTGGTGATCGAAGCCCGAGTGACCGAACACGACCACGGCTATGGCCTGTCACGCATCGGCTTTGCCGGCGGTGCGCTGTGGGTAGGCGAGACGGCCGCGGCGCTGGGCGAGACGGTGCGGGCGCGGGTGCTCGCGCGCGATGTCAGCGTCACCCGGTCCCGCCCCACCGAGACCAGCGTGATCAACGTGTTGCCGGTGGTGCTGGAAGCATTGCAGGCCGATCGCAGCACCGTCTTGCTCAGGCTGGTGGTGGGTGACAGCGACTCGCAGCCACGCGCGGTGCGGCTGCTCGCTCGCATCACCCGGCGCAGCAGCGAGTTGCTGGCGCTGCAAGCGGGGGACGCGCTGTTCGCCCAGATCAAGGGCGTCGCGCTGATGTGAGCGTTTGGGTGAAAATCGAGCGTCATGGAAACCCCCGGCAATCTGTTCGTCGTCGCCGCGCCCAGCGGCGCCGGCAAGTCCAGCCTGGTCAAGGCCTTGCTGGAGCTCGACTCTCGCCTCGCGGTGTCGGTCTCGCACACCACGCGCGCACCGCGTGGCCAGGAGCTCGACGGACGCGAATACTGGTTCATCACCGAACCCGAATTTCGACGCAGGGCTGCCGCTGGCGACTTCTTCGAGTGGGCAGAGGTCCATGGCCATCTTTACGGCAGCTCGCGCCCGACGATCGAGCAAAGCCTGGCCGCTGGCATCGACGTGGTGCTGGAGATCGATCACCAGGGAGCGCTGCAGATCAAGCAGCTGTTCGACCATGCAGTGCTGATCTTCATCCTGCCGCCGAGCTGGGGCGAGTTGCGCCAGCGGCTGAACCGGCGCGGCGAGGACCCGCCCGAGGTGATCGAGCGGCGCATGATCAATGCACGCACCGAGGTCGCCCAGGCCAGGCATTTCGACTTTGTTATCATCAACGCTTTGTTCGAGACGGCGCTTTTCGACTTGAAGACCGTCGTGCATTCCCAGCGTCTTCGCTATGCTGCGCAACAACGCAACAAATCGCAGGTCTTTGCGGCGCTCGGATTGAACTGAACGCCGCTCACACCCACAGTCTCACCCTCTAGAAGGCAAGCCCATGGCCCGCATCACCGTAGAAGACTGCCTGGAAAAAATCCCCAACCGCTTCCAGCTCGTGCTTGCAGCGACCTACCGCGCGCGCATGCTCAGCCAAGGCCACACACCCAAGATCGACAGCAAGAACAAGCCCGGCGTGACAGCGCTGCGCGAGATCGCCGCTGGCGTCGTCGGCCTCGAGATGCTGCGCCGAGTGCCGCTGTAAACCGGACGAGTCCCAGAGCAGGTGGCGCCGCAAGGCGCCATTTTTTTGCCCGGCCGCAGCCCGATCTTCCGCTGTATTTTCGTTTCGAACCGGCCAACGGCCGACCGGCAAGCCAATACAGGCTAAATTAGCGCATGGGTATCCGATCCTTCGCCGCTGAATTGTTGCTGCCAACCGTGCTGCAGGCTAGGTTGCGCTCGACCGCGCCTGTCGCGCCGTCGAGCGGGCCTGCAGCGGCGTCGTTTGCGGTGCTGGCCGACAAGCTCGACTACCTCGACAAGGCCGAGGTCAAGCTGGTGCGCGAGGCCTACAAGTTCGCCGACCAAGCCCACCTGGGCCAGTTCCGCGCCAGCGGCGAGCCCTACATCACCCACCCGCTGGCGGTGGCCGGCTTGGTCGCCGATTGGCGGCTCGACGCCCAGGCGCTGATGGCCGCGCTGATGCACGACGCGATGGAAGACTGCGGCATCACCAAGGTCGAGCTGATCGAGCGCTTCGGCGCCCCCACCGCCGAGTTGGTCGACGGCCTGACCAAGCTCGACAAGCTGCAGTTCTCGACCCGGGAGGAAGGCCAGGCCGAAAACTTCCGCAAGATGCTGCTGGCGATGACGCGCGACGTGCGCGTGATCCTGATCAAGCTCGCCGACCGCTTGCACAACATGCGGACGATGTCGGCGATGACGCCGGCCAAGCGCGGGCGCATCGCCCGCGAGACACTCGACATCTACGCGCCGATCGCCCACAGGCTGGGCCTGAACATGATTTACCGCGAGTTGCAGGAGTTGTCATTCGAGCACCTCTATCCCTGGCGACACGCGGCGCTGGCCAAGGCGGTGCAGCGAGCAAGGGGTTTTCGGCGCGACATCGTCGAGCGGGTTCGCAGCGAGGTCGACAAGACCTTTGCCAGCGCCAAGATCAAGGTCGACGTTTCGGGTCGCGAGAAGACCATCTACAGCATCTACCGCAAGATGCGCCAAAAACACACCGGCTTCGCCCAGGTCAACGACATCTTCGGCTTGCGCATCGTCGTGCCGCAATTGATGGACTGCTACCTGGCGCTGGGTTTGCTGCACCAGCTCTACAAGCCGGTGCCGGGCCGCTTCAAGGACTACATCGCGATCCCCAAGGTCAACGGCTACCAGTCGCTGCACACCACCTTGGTCAGCCCGCTGGGCACGGCGGTCGAGTTCCAGATACGCACCGAACCGATGCATGCAGTGGCCGAGACCGGCATCGCCGCGCACTGGCTGTACAAGCACGAGTCGAAACACCATGGCAGCGGCGCCAGCGAAGCCCAGCGGCTGGGCTCGATGTGGCTGAAGTCGCTGCTCGACATCCAGGACGAGACTCGCGATGCCGCCGAGTTCCTCGAGCACATCAAGATCGACCTGGTGCCCGAGGCCGTCTATGTGTTCACGCCGATGAGCAAGATCCTCGCGCTGCCTCGCGGCGCCACCACGGTGGACTTTGCCTACGCGATCCACACCGATGTCGGCGACCACTGCGTGGCGGCCAAGCTCAACGGCGAGCCAGTGGCGCTGCGCACCGAGTTGAAGAGCGGCGACGTGGTCGAGATCGTCACCGCGACCAGCGCTCGGCCCAACCCGGGCTGGCTGAACTTCGTCGGCACCGGCCGCGCGCGGTCGAGGATCCGGCACTTCCTCAAGACCATGGAACACGAGGAATCGCGCGGCCTGGGCGAGAAACTGCTGGCCCAGGCGCTGCGGGCCGAAGGGCTGTTGATGCCCTCGGAGCAGATCGAGGACACCAAGGCCCATGCGCTGTGGCAGCAGCTCGCGCGCTGGAGCGGCAACCGCAACCGGGCCGAGCTGCTGGTCGACATCGGGCTGGGCCGCAAGATCGCCACCATCGTCGCCAAACGCCTGGCCCAGCTGATCGCCGAGCGCGGCGGCCGACCCGACCCGGTGACGCTCACGCTCAACCGTTTCGGCGTCGCCGACGATGTCGCGATGCCCATACCCGGCGTTGTGATCGACGGCACCGAGGGCGCGACGGTCCAACTCGCACCTTGCTGCAGGCCGATCCCGGGCGACGAGATCCGGGGCTACCTCGGCCGCGGCGAAGGCCTGCGGGTGCACACCGCCGAATGCAGCACCGGCAGGCGACTGGCCGATCGTGATCCAGAGCGCTGGATCGCAGTCGAATGGGCGGACCAGCCCGCTCGCCACTTCGAGACCAGTGTCAAGCTGTTGGTCAAGAACCACAAGGGCGCGCTGGCCCAACTCGCCGCCGCGGTGAGCGCCTCGGAGGCCGACATCAGCCACATCGAGATGGACAGCGAGCCGCAGGACGACGCCACCGAGTTGCGGCTGCTGCTGGCCGTGCGCGACCGCCAGCACCTGGCCGACGTGCTGCGTGCGCTCAAGCGCTCGCCGCCGGTGTTGCGGGCCTCGCGCGTCAAGCCTTGAGGCCGCGGCTGGCGTCGCCTCCTCCACGCCGGTCGGCTGCACAGGGCTGCAAAGCGCCACCACCGTGCGCAGCGGATCGCCCAGCGGATTTCTAGCCCAGGGTCGGCGCGGGGTATTGCACGGCCAGCAGTTCCAAGGTCTCGACCCCGCCGGGGGTTTGCAACCTGACGTCGTCGCCGACCCGCGCCTTGAGCAGTGCACGGGCCACCGGTGAGATCCAGCTCACCTGGCCCGCCAGGTTGTCAGCCTCATCGATACCCAGGATCGTGATCGTTCGCTCGTCGCCCTGGCTGTTGGCATAGGTGACGGTCGCACCGAAAAAGACCTGATCGCTGCCATGGTGGACCGCCGGATCGGCGACCTCGGCGATCTCGAGCCGGCGTGTCAGGAAGCGGATGCGGCGGTCGATCTCGCGCAGCCGCTTCTTGCCGTAGAGGTAGTCGCCGTTCTCCGACCGGTCGCCGTTCTTCGCCGCCCACGACACGACCTCGACGATGCGCGGGCGCTCGTCGTCGATCAGCCCCAGCAACTCGTCGCGCAGGCGCTGGTAGCCCGCGGGCGTGATGTAGTTCTTGCCGCCTGCGGGCAACGGCGGCAGGCCGGGGCTCGCCTCGTCGTCGTCATCGGCATCGGTTTCACGGGTGAAGGCTTTGCTCATCGTGGGCCTGTGTCTGCAGCGCGGGCGGTCCAGGCCTGGGCAGCGGCCGCGACCAGCGCCGCTGAGCGCCAAGCGCCGGGCGCGCAGCCCGTCCATTTGCGAAAGGCCCGGTAAAAAGCGCTGGCATCGTTGAAACCCAGGCGCGCGGCGATCTCGCCGACGCTCAGGCGACTGCCTCTGAGATGTTGCAGCGCCAGCTCACGCCGCACCGAGTCCTTGAGATGGCCCCAGCTCGCGCCCTCTTGCTCGAGCCGGCGCCGCAGCGTGGCCGCCGACAGGCCGAGGTCCCTGGCCAGCAACGCCAGCGTGGGCGTGGACTCACCCTGGTCCAACGCCTGCCGGCATTGACGACGCACCCGGTCGCTCAAACCTGCGGCCGCGACCTGCTTGAGAAAGACCGACTGCGGCGCGTCGCGCAAAAAGGCCTTGAGCCCAGCCGCGTCGACCGTCACCGCGCCCTGCAACACCCTGGCGTCGAAGGCGATCGCAGTGGCAGGCGCATCGAAGCGCAGCAGCGGCGAGAACATGCGGCGGTATTCGTCGGCATGGGCTGGCTGAGGATGGCCCCAGTCGAGCCGGGTCAGCGGCACCCGGCGACCGGCCAGCCAGCACAGCAAGCCGTGCAGCATCACCAGCAGCGTCTCGTCGGCGAAACGCCGCGCGTCGGCCAGGTCACCGCGGCCGCGATCGTCGATGCGGTTGGCGATCACCAGGCTGGCCAAGCCACCGCCGCTGCGCAGCGTCACGCCGATGTCGTCGAAGAACAGACCGAAACCACGCAAGGCCAGGCGCAGCGCAGCGCCCACAGTGGCTTGGCCGGCCAGCACGTGGCACAGCATCGCAAAGCTGCCCGGCTTCATGCGCCGGGCGTCCAGACCGAAGAACTCGTCGTCGAGCAAGCGCGCCACCGCCAGCCAGAGCCTGGCGAAAGCCGCTGCCGGCACCCGGGCCGCAGATGGGCTCAGGCCGGCGCGGTCGATACCGGCTTCGGCCAGCGCCTCTTCGCGCTGCGCCGGGCTCAGCGAGCGCAAGGCGCTGCGGACGAAAGCAATCGACACCGTCGGGGCAGCGGGCAAGGTTGACATGGCTTGATTCTGGCAAATTGCGTCAAGCGCCTGCGCGTTCCCACCATCGCGCGCCGGCGCCGCCTGACCTAGACTAGACGCTGGCCCGCGGTATGCCCCGCACCCACTAGGGCCTCAAGCCGCCCCTCAGGAGACAGCCCATGACCGATCTTTCCGCCGAATACCAGGCGCTGGCGAACTACCGCCCGACCCACAAGGTGAGGTTCGTCACCGCTGCCAGCCTGTTCGACGGCCACGACGCCGCGATCAACATCATGCGCCGTATCCTGCAAGGCATGGGTGCCGAGGTGATCCACCTGGGCCACAACCGCTCGGTCGACGAGGTGGTCACCGCCGCGCTGCAAGAGGATGTGCAGGGCATCGCAGTGTCGAGCTACCAGGGCGGCCACACCGAGTACTTCGGCTACATGGTGGAGCTGCTGAAAGCGCGCGGTGGCGAGCACATCCAGGTCTTTGGCGGCGGCGGCGGCGTGATCGTGCCGGCCGAGATCCGCGCCTTGGCTGCGCAAGGCGTGCGCATCTTCAGCCCCGAGGACGGCCAGCGCATGGGCCTGGCCGGCATGATCGGCGAGATGGTGATGCGTGCCGACCGTGACCTCTCAGTCCACGCGCCGACCGCGCTCGCGGCGGTGCAAGGCCACGGCGAAGCCGCCTGGCGCGCACTGGCCCAGCTGATCACCGCGCTCGAGAACAAGCAGGTCGCCCCTGCGCTGCTGGCCGAGTTGCAGGCTGCGGCCCAAGCCGCGAGCACGCCAGTGCTGGGCATCACCGGCACCGGCGGCGCCGGCAAGTCCAGCCTGACCGACGAGCTGATCCGCCGCATCCGGCTCGACCAGGGCGACCAGCTCCGCATCGCGGTGATCTCGATCGACCCGTCGCGCCGCAAGAGCGGCGGCGCACTGCTCGGTGACCGGATCCGGATGAACGCGATCGCGCCCTGGAGCGACGGGCAAAAAGTCTACGTTCGCAGCCTGGCCACGCGTGACACCGGCAGCGAGATCAGCGCCGCGCTGCCCGATGTGCTGGCCGCGGTGAAAGTAGCAGGCTTCGACCTGATCATCGTCGAGACCTCGGGCATCGGCCAGGGCGATGCGGCGATCGTGCCGCTGGTCGATGTGCCGATGTACGTGATGACGCCCGAATTCGGTGCAGCCAGCCAGCTCGAGAAGATCGACATGCTCGACTTCGCCGAGTTCGTCGCGATCAACAAGTTCGACCGCAAAGGCGCGCCCGACGCGCTGCGCGACGTGGCCAAGCAGGTGCAGCGCAACCGCGAGGCCTTCACCGTGATGCCAGACCAGATGCCGGTGTTCGGCACCATGGCCAGCCGCTTCAACGACGACGGCGTCACGGCGCTGTACCAGGCGCTGAAAACCCGACTCGGCACGCTCGGCCTGCGGCTGAGCGAAGGCCGGCTGCCGCTGGTCAACACCCGGCACAGCACGCACCAGACCCCGGTGGTGCCGGCGTCGCGCACCCGCTACCTGGCCGAGATCACCGACACGGTGCGGGCCTACAAGACCCGCGCCCGGACCCAGGCCAGGCTGGCGCGTGAACTGCAGCAGTTGCGCGAGACCGCACGCATGCTGCAAGACGACGACGCCGCACGCGACGGCGCCAGGAACACCGTGCTGCGCCTGGCCGACGAGCGCGCCGCCAAGTTCGACCCCGCCGCGGCGAAACTGCTGGCCCAGTGGCCCGAGATGCAGCAGGCCTACGCCGGCGACGAGTACGTGGTCAAGATTCGCGACAAAGAGATCCGCACCAGCCTGGTCCACACCACGCTGTCGGGCAACAAGATCCGCAAGGTCGCGCTGCCGGGCTTTGAATGCCATGGCGAGTTGCTGAAGTGGCTGATGCTCGACAACGTGCCGGGCAGCTTCCCCTACACCGCCGGCACCTTCGCGTTCAAGCGCGAAGGCGAGGACCCGACCCGGATGTTCGCCGGCGAGGGCGACGCTTTTCGCACGAATCGGCGATTCAAGCTGGTCAGCGAGGGCATGCCGGCCAAGCGCCTGTCCACCGCCTTCGACTCGGTCACCCTCTACGGCAACGA
>CALQBT020000086.1 GCA_943328885.2 Bordetella parapertussis
ACCAGCCAGTTGTTGGCGACGATGTTGTTCTCGAGGATCTTGCGGAACTGCTCGTCGGCGATGCCGGCCATCGGACCGTAGTAGGGGTTGCTCGCGGCGTTGCAGACCAGCGTGTCGATGCGGCCGTAGGTCGACAGCGTGCGGTCGATCAGGGCTTGCAGCGCTGCCTTGTTGGAGATGCTCGCGGCGATCGCCAACGCGGTGCCGGCACCGTGGCGGGCGTTGATCGCGTTAGCGACTTCTTCGCATGCATCTTGCTTGCGCGACGAGATCACCACCTTGGCCCCGTGCTCGGCCAGGCGTTCGGCGATGGCGCGGCCGATGCCACGTGATGACCCGGTGACCACGGCCACCTGACCCTGGAGATTGAACAAGCTCATGCTGCATCCTCGGTTGTGAATAGACATCCGTATGTTTCCAAGCCGCAGCCGCGAGCGCCATTGGTACTTACGGTATAACCGGCGCACTTGCGATACCGCAAGCTCGAAAACAAGCGAAAATCTTCATGAATCCAGACTTCACAGACCGGGTCGCGATCGTCACTGGCGCGGGCGGCGGCCTGGGCCGGGCCCATGCCTTGGCACTGGCAGCACGCGGTGCACGCGTTCTTGTCAACGACCTTGGCGGGGCTTCACAAGCCGTGGTCGACGAGATTGTTGCCGCTGGCGGTCAGGCGCTGGCCAGCAACGCTTCGGTCACCGACACGGTGGCGGTTGCGGCAATGGTCGCGCAGGCGATGGCCGCCTGGGGCCGGATCGACATCCTGGTCAACAACGCCGGCATCCTGCGTGACAAGAGTTTTGCCAAGATGACGATGGACGATTTCAGGCTGGTGATCGAGGTCCACCTGATGGGCGCGGTGCACTGCAGCCAGGCGGTGTGGCCGATCATGACGGCGCAGCAATACGGCCGCATCGTGATGACCACCTCGTCGTCTGGCCTGTACGGCAACTTCGGCCAGTCCAACTACGGCGCAGCCAAGATGGCGCTGGTCGGGCTGATGCAGACGCTGTCGATCGAGGGCGAGCGCAGCGGCATCCGCGTCAACTGCCTGGCGCCGACCGCCGCCACGCGCATGACCGAGGGTTTGCTGCCGGCCGAGATGCTGGCCGCGCTGCAGCCCGAGGCGGTGGTACCGGCGCTGCTGTGGTTGGCTTGCGCCGATGCGCCGACCCGGGCGATTGCCTGTGCCGGGGCCGGCACCTTCGAGGCTGCCCACATCACGCTGACGCCCGGACTGCATCTGGGCACCGGACCCGATGTGCCCGAACAACTGGCCGCCGCTTGGTCTCGGGTCAGCGATCGCAGCGGCGAGCAAGTGCCCGCCAGCGGCGCCGTGCAGGGCCGCAACGAGCTGACCCAGGCGTTTGCCGCTCGGGCTCAGCAGGGGGCTGGCGCTTGACGGCGCGGCCAACGGCGGGCGCCAAGGGTGCCGAGGCTGCGCAGTACTTTCGCCCGCCGCTGGCCGGCTTTGGCGGCGCCAGGCCGCCTGCACCGGACTGGTTTGAGCGGGCGCTAGAAGATGCCCCTGAGCGCAGCACGGTCGAGGTTCAGGGCGCGGCGATCGAAACCCTGAGTTGGGGCCGCATCGGCGACCCCGGGCTGATGCTGATGCACGGCAACGGCGCGCATGCCGACTGGTTCAGCTTCCTCGCGCCCTTGCTCGCGCGCCAGGGCCGGCGCGTGGTGGCGCTGAGCTTTTCGGGCATGGGCCGCTCGGATTGGCGGGAAAAGTATTCGGTGGCGCAATGGGCCGACGAGACCATTGCCGTGGCCGAGGCCAGCGGCTTGTTCGATGCTCCCACCGCCCCGGTGCTGGCGGCGCATTCCTTCGGCGGCTATGTGCTGATGACGACGGCTGCGCGCCATGGACAGCGCCTGCGCCGGGCGATCATCATCGACACCCCGCTGCGTCCACCCGAGGCGATCGAGGCGCAAAACGAGCGGCGCCGTGAGCGCATGGGTGGTGGTCAGTCGCGCTACTACACCAGCGAAGCCGACGCGCTGTCGCGCTTCAAGCTGATGCCGCCCCAGGGCTGCGAGCATCCCTTCATCGCCGATCACATCGCCCGCCACTCGCTCAAGCCGGTGCTCGATGACCAAGGCCGTTCGGTGCTGAGTTGGCGCTTCGACCCGGCTTTGTTCGACAATTTCGACTTCGGCAAGCCGCACCGCGACCTCGGCCAGTCTCTCTGTCCGGTGGTGCTGGTTCGCGGTGGGCGATCCAGGCTCGTCACGCCCGAGTTGTTCGACCATGCGCGCGCGCTGGCGCCGCCGGGAACGCCGGTTCACGAACTGGCCGATGCCGACCACCATGTGATGGTCGACCAACCGCTGGGCCTGGTCCGGCTGCTCGCCGAACTCGCCGACGAAGGCCTGGGCTGAGCCTCGACGCTGCAGCAGGCACCGCCGCCAGCGATGTCGCTTGCTTGATCTGCATCAGATGGGTTGACCCTGATCGGGTGAGACTCAGCGCTTGCGTTCGGATCAAGAGGCCTCACGATGGACCAGCGAATTTCTTTCTCGGCAGACCGTCGCGCCTATTCAGGGTGTGCCATTGAGCAAGGCACTGAGCAAGGGTTAGGCGGCCAGGTCTTTGTGCTGTGACAAGCCTGGGCGGGTGGCTCAAGCCTTGACCTCGAATGACCAGCCAGCGGCCGGCAAGCCTGGCCTGGCACGCGTGGCGGCCCTCGTTTTGCCGCAAGCCCGCTACCGCGGAGGGCTGCTGGCGCTGGCCATCCTGTCGTTGGGCGCCTGGTTCGCGCTGCGCCTCTGGGAGGGGCCGCTGATCGCTGTTGCCAGCGTCGTCCAGCGCGACCTTGTCCAGACCCTGGTTGTCAGCGGCCACGTGGAAGCACCGCACCGTGTCGAACTGGGCGTTCAGATCACCGGCACGGTCGTGCGGGTGCCGGTGGCCGAAGGTCAGGTCGTCAAGGCTGGCGCTCTGCTCGTCGAACTCGAGTCGGCCGAGTTGCGTGCTGCGCTGCGGCAGGCCGAGGTCGCGGTGATCCAGGCGCGCCAGCGTCTGCGGCAACTGCGCGAGGTTCAGGCGCCGGTGGCCGAGCAGGTGTTGCGCCAAGCGCTGACCCAGCTTGACAACGCCAGATCCCAGTTCGGGCGCAGCCAGGCCTTGTTCCAGAAGGGCTTCATCGGTCAGGCAGCGCTTGATGATGTGCGCAAGGCTGCCGACCTGGCCGACTCGCAGGTGCGCTCGGCGCGCCAGCAGGCCGAGTCAGCGGCGCCCGCCGGCAGCGACGACGCGCTGGCGCAGGCCGCGGTCGACCAGGCCTTGGCTGGCGTCGACGCGGCGCGGGCGCGTGCGGGCTATGCGCAAGTCAGGGCGCCGGTGGACGGCACGCTGATCAGCCGCAATGTCGAGGTCGGCGATGTGGTCCAGCCGGGCAAGGTGTTGATGACGCTGTCGCCAAGCGGCCGGGCTCAGCTGGTGGTGCAGATCGACGAGAAGAACCTGCGCTTGCTGGCATTGGGGCAGAAAGCGCTGGCCTCGGCCGATGCCTACCCGCAGCAGCGATTTGCCGCTGAAGTGGTCTACATCAACCCCGGGGTCAACGCGCAGACCGGCGCGGTCGAGGTCAAGCTCGACCTGCCGTCCACGCCCTCAACCCTGCGCCA
The DNA here is from genome assembly GCA_943328885.2 of Bordetella parapertussis. Taxonomy (GTDB): domain Bacteria; phylum Pseudomonadota; class Gammaproteobacteria; order Burkholderiales; family Burkholderiaceae_C; genus Pseudaquabacterium; species Pseudaquabacterium parapertussis_A. Next base: position 3,634 of record CALQBT020000086.1, read on the forward strand.
GGACATGACGGTGTCGGTCGATATCGAGGTGGCGCGGCGTCCGGCCGCGCTGCTGGTGCCCATCGGCGCAGTGCGCGACGCCGACGGCAGCACACCCTGGGTGTTGCGGGTCGAGGCCGGCCGTGCGGTGCGGCGTACGGTGCGGCTCGGTCTGCGTGCGGGCGGCTATGGCGAATTGCTCGAAGGCCTGCAAGCCGGCGACAGCTTGGTGCCGCTGGCCTCGGACTTGGTCGAGGGACGCCGAGTGCGCATCCTCGGGCACCCGGCCGCCGCGGCCTCGACCTCCCGTTGATGCTGGCGCTGACGTGTTCAGGACCTGGCTGCCCTTCGAGTGGATTGTTGCGATCCGATTTCTGCGCGAAGGTCGGTTGCAGACCCTGTTCATCGTCAGCGGGGTGGCGATCGGCGTTGCGGTGATCGTGTTCATGTCGGCGCTGCTGGTCGGGCTGCAGGCCAATTTCATTCGCCGCGTGCTGACGGCGCAGGCCCATGTGCAGATGCTGCCGCCGCAACAGTCGGCGCGGCCCCAGCGCGCGGGTTCGGACGCGCCCGCCGGCGAGGTCGCAGGCTCGATCGTCCAGCCTGCGCTGCAGCGGCTGAAGTCCATAGACCAATGGCAAGCGGTGGCCGACCAGGTTCGTGCCTTGCCCGAGGTGGTGGTCGTCGCGCCGGTGGTTGGCGGGTCGGCGCTGGCTGTGCGCGGCGGCGTCAGTCGCGCGATCACCGTGATCGGCATCGAGCCGGTGCTGTACTTTCGCGTCGTCGATCTGGCCGACAAGATCGTTCGCGGTAGCACCCGCCTGACAGGCAGCGACATCCTGGTCGGCGCCGAGTTGGCCAGCGACCTCGGAGTCGATCTCGGTGACAAGCTGCGTGTGACCACCGCCAACGGCGCGGCCATCGCCTTGACCATCACCGGCATCTTCGACCTGGGCAACAAGGGCGCCAACCAGCGCAACACTTTCGTCGCGCTGCACACCGCGCAAAGCCTGCTGGGGCTGCCCGGCGGGGTCACCAGCCTGGAGGTCACGGTGCGCGACGTCTATACCGCCGAGCTGCTTGCCCAGCGCATCACATCAGCCACCGGTGTCGAGGCTGACAGCTGGATCAAGACCAGTGCGCAGTTCTTCGCTGCGGTCAGCGCCCAGGTCATGGCCAACACCGCGATCCGCTTCTTTGTCGGCCTGTCGGTGGCTTTTGGCATCGCCAGCGTGCTGGTGGTGTCGGTGGTCCAGAAGTCACGCGAGATCGGCATCCTGCGCGCGATGGGCATCGCCCAGGGGCAGATCCTGCGGCTGTTTCTGTTGCAGGGCGGCTTGCTCGGACTCGGCGGGGCGGTGATCGGCTGCACGATCGGCGCAGCCGCGCTGTTGCTTTGGCAGCGTATCGCGCGCAGTGCCGATGGCACGCCGCTGTTTGCGCTGGTCTTTGATCCCTGGATGTTCGGCGCAGCGCTGGGGCTGGCCACCGTGACCGGCTTGGTCGCGGCCTTCGCCCCCGCGCTGCGCGCTGCGCGGCTGGATCCGGTGGTGGCGATCCGTGGCTGACCCGGCGTCTACAGCTGTCCCGGTCGCGGCGCAGGCCGCTGTCGTGGTGCAGTTGTGCGGGGTGTGCAAGGCCTATAACGTCGGGCTGCCGATCGAGACCGAGGTGCTGCACGGCATCGATCTGACGCTGCACCGGGGCGAGTTTTGCGCCGTGATGGGGCCGTCAGGGTCGGGCAAGAGCACCTTGCTCAACATCATTGGCCTGCTCGACCGGCCCACCGCGGGCACGCTGGCAGTCTGCGGCGAGCAGACCACCGGGCTCGATGACCGCGCGCTGACCCGTTTGCGCGGCCATCAGATCGGTTTCGTGTTCCAGTACCACCACCTGATCACCGCGTTCACCGCATTGGAGAACGTGATGATGCCGATGTTCGGCACGGCGGGCTTTGCCAACGCCGCGATGCGCGATCGCGCTGCCTCGCTGCTCGACGCGGTTGGTCTGACGCCGCAGCGCGACAACTTGGCCGGCAAGCTCAGCGGCGGCCAACAGCAGCGCGTGGCGGTGGCGCGCGCGCTGGCGATGGACCCGGCGCTGCTGCTCGCCGACGAGCCCACCGGCAACCTCGACAGCAAGAGCGCCGGCGATGTCTTCGAACTGCTGCGCCGGTTCAACCGCGAGCATGGAACGGCCGTGCTGTTCGTGACCCACAACGCCGAGTTGGCGCGACGCTGCGACAAGACCCTGACCGTGATCGACGGACGAATGTCGACCTGAGCGACGGTCCTGGGTGGCGTTCAGTCCGTGCTTGGCGACTGCGGCCTGCGGGGCGTAGCTTGAAACATCAGCGCTGAGCAAGGCCGCGAGAAGATCATGCTCATGCCAAGCCAGACCATGGAAACGCAGCTGAACTTGCACAGCGGCAGGCCCGGCGCTGCCGCGGCTGGCATGATGCGGGTGGATTCGTTGATCTGGGGAACCCGCCGATGAACGCAGTTTCGTCCGATTACGGACAGCAGCAGGCCGCGATGCAGGTCTACTTGGCCGAAGGCCAGCAGCGCGCCTTTGCACTCGGCAACCGAGGCCCTCTGCGGTTCACCGCTGAGGGCAAGGTACACCCTGACATCCTCGCAGCCTACTGGCGCTGCGGTTTCTATGTCTTCGAGGGCGTGCTCGGCGCCGACGAACTCGCCGACATCGAGGTCGACTTCCGCAACATCGTCGACCGTCTGCCCAGCGAACGCGGCTCACCGGTCGACGCCAAAGGCCGTCCGGCGATCAACGCCGACCGCAAAGCGCCGACGCTGCAGTGGTCGCGTCCGCTTGGTGACCCGGTGGGCGGCACCCAACTCGCCAACGGCCGTCATCCACTGAAGATGTTCGAGCCCCAGGCCGCTGCCGATGCGCCCAAGGAGATCGTCTACCTGATCCTGGGCTCGCTGCAGTTCTCGGAGGCGGCGCTGCGCGTCTATGGTCATCCGCAACTGCTGGCCATGGCCGCGGCGGTCAATGGCGATGACTTCGTCCCGTTCAATGAAGCCTTGTTCATCAAGGAGCCTGGCCTGGGCGCTTCGGTCGCTTGGCACCAGGACGGCGTCACGCACTGGAACAGCCCGGACTGGGACGAAGGCACGCACGGCTTCAACTTCATGGCCCAGCTCTATGGCTGCACGCCGGCCAATGGCGTGTGGGTGGTGCCGGGCTCGCACAAGCTGGGCAAGGCCGACATCCGGGCGATGGCTGCCGAGGCCGGCAGCGAGCGCTTGCCTGCGGCCGTGCCCATTGTCTGCAAACCGGGCGATGTCGCGATCACCAACCGGCAGGCGGTGCACGGGTCTTTCGCCAACACCAGCCGTGACTGGCGCGTGACGCTGAACTTCGGCTTTCACCGCCGCCGCTCGGTGCTCGGGGTCGAGACCCGCGGCACCGCGCATGCCTCGGCGGGGGTCTACGACGAACAGCGCATCCATCAGCGCGCCCACCTGATCGGCTGGGGCATCGATGCGCGCCGACAGCGCTTCCCCGGTGAGACGCCTTTTGCGTACCAGCCGCACGCTGTTGCCGGCGAAAGCTATCGATGGGATGACGCGTCCAAGGCCGGCATCAAGGACTACAACCTGCTCGACCTGAGCATCTGACCGGCCGCGCGCCGGCCCTGAAAGAGAGCATCGCATGACCCCCTTCACGCTCTGCGTCGGCACCGCCGGCACTTCGGTCTGGTTCAGTCGCGACCTCGGCGAGACCTGGGAGCGGCCCTATAGCGAATCGGGCCTGTACCTGGAGTCGCGGGTCTGGGCCTTGTCGGCACATCCCGGGCGTCCCGGCGAGGTGCTGGCCGGCACCGACTCGGGCGTTTATCGATGGTCTGAGGCCGCCCGGTTGTGGACCCACCTGCCCGCTCCCTTCGACAAAGACTGCACCTGGGCCTTGGCCCAGGACCCCCACGACCCTGACGTGATCATCGCGGGCACGCACCCGGCAGCGCTGTACCGATCGGACGATGCAGGGGTGTCGTGGCGAGCACTGAACGTCACATTGGCCGATCAATGCATCTTCGTCGGCGTGCCGCGTGTCACCCAGGTGCTGTTCGACCCTGCGGTCAAGGACACGCTGTGGGCCGGCGTCGAGATTGATGCGGTGCACCGCAGCCGCGATGGCGGCAGCACCTGGACCCGGCTCGACCAGGGCCTGGTGTCGGGCGATGTCCATGGCGTGGCGGTGGTCGGCCAGGGCAGCAAGACCACGGTGTTCGCGACCACCAACAAGGGCTTGCACCGCAGCACCGACGGGGGCGAAACCTGGACGCTCCAGCCGCTCGACTCGCCCTGGCAATACACCCGCACGATCAAGGCGCGGGCCGATGGCGACGACGTGCTGTTCCTGACCAACGGCAATGGCCCACCCGGGTCCACCGGCCGCCTGCTGCGCTCGCTCGACCACGGCGACACCTGGCAAGACGTTGGCCTGCCGGGTGACATCAACAGCACGCCCTGGTGCGTCGCCTCGCACAGCGCCGACCCGAGCATCGTCTTCACCGTGACGAACCTGGGGCAGATCTTTCGCAGCCTGGACGGTGGCCAGACCTGGGTCAAGCTCAGGCGCGAGTTCGGCGAGGTGCGCTCGATGGTCATGCTGCCGGGCTGACGTCGCGCCATTCGCGCCCGTTTGGGTTGCAAAAAATCCGGGCCGGTTTGTCAATCGACGATCTTGTCGGGGCCTGAGGCTGCTGGCCGCGCGGCGACTTGCAGCGCGGGCTCGCGGGCCCGGGCTCGCATCAAGCGCCTAGGTGACAGGCCAGCGACGGCTCTGCCGCCAGAATGGTTTGGCATCAACTGCTGGAGACTTTGCATGGAAGAACGCGTTCGTATCGAGATCGACGCCCACGGCGTGGCCGATGTCTGCCTGGTGCGCAGCGACAAGATGAACGCGCTGGACTTTGCGATGTTCGATGCGCTGGCCGCAGCGATCACCCGGCTCAAGACCGAACCCGGGCTGCGCGTGGTCGTGCTGCATGGCGAGGGCAAGGCTTTTTGCGCCGGTCTGGACATGGGCCGGATGGCCAAGCTCAGC
>CALQBT020000087.1 GCA_943328885.2 Bordetella parapertussis
CGCTTGATGGGATTGGGCGTGGCGCAGCCAGCACAAGAGCCATCGCCAGGGCTGCAAGACCAGCGCCAGGCGGCCGAGCGCGATGTGCTGGCATTCGGCCTGGTGCTGCACCATGCGCTGGGTGGCCAGCCTGCTTTGGGCCTGCCCGACATCGCTGTGGCCATCGATCGCATGCCACCACTGGGCCGCGACAGCGTTCGCCTGCCCTGGTCTGGTGCGAACCCGATTTCCGACGCACTGCGTGCGATCGTCAACCGCGCCACCGAGCGCCAACCGCGCCAGCGCTACCGCAGCGCGCGAACGCTCGAATGCGCGCTGGACGGCTGGTTGCGCACCGAGGCAGCGCCCGGCGGCGGGCCGATTCCGTTGCTGCTAGAGCGCATGCGCGCGGCGGGCTTTCTGCCGGCGATGCCGGGCGGTGCCAAGCTGGCGACCCGGGTCGCGAACTTGGAGCGAGAGAGCGTTGGCGAGCTGGCTGGCATCGTGATGCAAGACCTGGGTCTGAGCTTTGAGCTGCTGCGCAGTGCCAACAGCCCCGTTCTGCGCGGCGCGCTGGGAGCGGGCAGCGGCGCCATCCTGACCTTGCGTCGTGCGATCGCGATGGTCGGACTCAATGGCCTGCGACGCGCAGCCGCGGCCTTGCGTGTCTGGCCTGGGCCACTGGGCGAGGCCCACGCCGATGGCCTGGCCCAGCTGATCGACCGGGTGCAGCAGGCGGGCCGGGCGGCGCAGTGCCTGCGGTCGCCAGGCTATGACGCCGAACTGGTGGCTTTGCTGGCGATGCTGCAAAACCTGGGTCGCTTGGCGCTGCAGTATCACTTTCCGGAAGAAGCAGCGCAGATTCGGCAGCTCATGCTGGCAGCCCCGTCGCTCGTTGCGGCTGAGCCCGAGGAGCCCGGTATGAGCGAGCAGGGCGCCTGTCTGGCCGTGCTGGGGGTTGACATCGATGCCTTGGGCACGGCGGTAGGTCGCCTCTGGGGCTTCGACGACGAGGTGTTGCTGATGCTTCGCCGACTGCCCCAGTCTGCCCCGGTGCACGCCGGTGGCGCCGACCAGGACTTGCTGCGGCTGACCGCGAGTTGCGCCAATGAGTTGGTCGATGCCTGGTCGATGCCGGCACATCGGCGCGCGGCAGGACTGCAACAGCTGGCGCAACGCTACGGTCGTGCCCTGGGTTTGGATCTTCAAGACCTGCTGTCGGCCGCTCGGGGCTTGACCAGCGAAGACGCTGTGCCGGCCGCCTCAGCCGTCGCGATGCGCAGCATGTCCAAGGCGATCCTGACCCCTCCGCATGCCCCAGCCGATGCCAGTGCCCTGGCCGCGCCTGCTCTGCACCGACAAGTGTTGCGATGACGCCGAGCTGCAAGCATCACGCGTTTGGCCGATCCGGTGGACTGAACCAGCAGCGGTCTGCAGTGGGTTGGGTGACGAGCCTTGCCCTCGGCACTGGTCGCAACGGTTGGGGCTGCTTCGTTCCCGACCTGACCCGGTTGGCCGCGCTTCCATGCGAGGAGGCCCGTCGGAATCGATTGTAGGTCAGCAGGCCTGCTGCGGGGCCGCGTGGTAGCGCTGTTGTGCGCTGGATTCAGCGCAGTTGCAGGTCGTCGTCGCCAAAGCGAATGCCCAAGGGCTCGATCAGCAACTGCTTGGGGCCGGCTTCCACCAAACCTGCCACGCGCGCGCCGATGCCCTGCGCTTGGGCGATCTGTACGGTTCGTTCGGCGTCGTCGGCGGCAACGAAGATCGCGAAACCGGCACCCATGTTGAGGGTGCTGTAGGCCTCGCGGTCATCTTGCTGGGCGTGGCGTTGGATGAATTGCAGCACCGGCGGCACCGGCGGCAGGGTGTGGATGCGGTAGCTGAAAGTTGCCGGGTGGCGCAGCAGCTTGCGCCAGCCGTGGCCGGTGATGTTGGCGCAGTAATGCGGCACGATGCCCGCCGCCCACAGCGCTTCGGTCACTGGCGAATACAGCACCGTGGGTGCCAGCAGCGCTTCGCCGTAGCCCAGGCCGGGGTGGTTCACCGGATCAACTTCGGTCAGCCAGCCTTGGGGCAGTCTCGACAACAGCTTGCGCGCCAGGCTCAGACCGTTGGCGTGGATGCCACTTGCGTCGAGCAACACAATCACATCGCCCACGGCCAGTTGGTCACCGACGCTCAGACGTTGCTTGGGGTTGATCAGCCCTGTGCACGAGGCCGCCAGATCGATCCGGCCGCCCTCGACGATGCCCGCCAGCGCCGGCGTCTCGCCGCCACCCCAGGCTACCTGGCAGAGGTCGCAGGCTGCCTTCCAGCCCGCCACCAACGCTTGCGAACGCTCGGCGTCGGCAAACCAGTCCGAGCCGCCTGCTGCCCAGTAGGCCTGCACCACCAGCGGCGTGGCGCCGACCGTGATCAAGTCGTTGACCGCCATCGCGATGGTGTCCTGCGCGATCCCGGCGTACCAACTGCGCCCGGTCAAGGCGGCCATCTCATCGGCCACCAAGGCCTTGGAACCCAGGCATTCGACGATCGATGCGATGTAGAACGGCCCGACGTCGACCACATAGGCCGACTCGCCGCGAGAGGCCTTGACCTCGCTGAACCCATGCACTGACAGATGGGTCGCAGTGGCCGCGGCAGCGCGCTGCGCGCTGACCTTGAGCGGGTCGATCAAATCGTAGTTGACACCGGCTTGCTCGTAGCTGAGGGTGCCAGGGTTGGCGGGGTCAGATGAACTCATCGTGTGGATTATCGGTGACCCGTGGGGCCGGTCGATGGGCTTGAGCCCGGCGACGGCTGATGCCGCCGGGCTGGACCGGGCCCGTAGAATCCGCCGATGAGTCACGTCGTCCTGGCCCGCAAATACCGGCCCCGCAGCTTCGAGCAGATGGTCGGGCAGACGCATGTGGTGCAGGCGCTGGGCAATGCGCTGACCAGTGGCCGACTGCATCACGCCTACCTGTTCACCGGCACGCGCGGCATCGGCAAGACCACCGTCAGCCGCATTCTGGCCAAGAGCCTGAACTGCACCGGGCCCGACGGCACCGGTGGCGTCACGGCCTACCCTTGCGGGGTCTGCCAGGCCTGCACCGAGATCGACGCTGACCGCTTCATCGACTACATCGAACTCGATGCGGCGAGCAACCGCAGCATTGACGAAATTCGCGACCTGATCGAGCGCGCCGCCTACAAGCCCAGTGTCGGCCGCTTCAAGGTCTTCATGATCGACGAGGCGCACCAACTCACGAAAGACGCTTTCAACGCCTTGCTCAAGACGCTGGAAGAGCCGCCCGACTACCTGAAGTTCGTGCTCGCGACCACCGACCCAGAGAAGATGCTGCCCACGGTGCTCAGCCGATGCTTGCAATTCAACCTGCGGCCGATGGCGCCCGAGATCGTCCAGTCCCACCTGCAGCAGGTGTTGCTCGCCGAAGGCGTGGCGGCGGACGCGGGCTCGCTGCGCCTGTTGTCGCGGGCTGCGCGCGGGTCCATGCGCGATGCGCTGTCGCTGACCGACCAGGCGATCGCTTACGGTGCCGGCTCGCTTGACGAGTTCGGGGTGCGCGCGATGCTTGGGACGGTCGATCGTTCGCACGCTGCGGCCCTGGTCGGCGCGCTGGCTGTGCGCGACGGTGCAGGCGTGCTGACGACAGTGGATGCCTTGCGCCAGCTCGGCCTGTCCGCTGCCGGGACGCTGGAGGAGATGGCCGCATTGCTGCAGCAGATGGCCGTCGAACAAGCCGTGCCAGGCGCACTCGACGAGTCCGACCCCGACAGCGTCGGCGCCCGCCGGCTGGCTGGCGAACTGGCCGCTGACGAGACCCAGCTGCTCTACAGCATCGTCGTGCACGGCCGGTCCGAACTCAGCCTGCTGTCGGACGAATACGCCGCACTGACCATGGTGTTGCTGCGCTTGTTGGCGTTTGCGCCGACCGGCGCGTTGGGCGCGCCGCGTTCGGCGCCACTGGTGGCCGCATCGCAGGATGCCCGCACCACAGCCACGGTCAAGCCAGCGTCGTCGGCCAGGCTGTCGACGGCTGCGCCCTTGGCTGTGCCGGCTGTGGTGCCACGCGTGGCGCAGCCGATGCCCAGTGTCGCAACACCCAGCGTCGCAACACCCAGCTTCGCAACACCGATTGCCAGGCCGGCGCCGAGCGCCGCAGCCTCGCAGGCTGCGGTCTCGCCGCTGCAAGACCAGCGATTCAGCAAGCCCGTATCGGCCCCAGACGTCGGCAACCGTGAGCCTGCGCCCTGGGTCGACGAGGTGTTGCCCGACGATGACCGCCTGGCGGTAGATGACGGGCCGGCCGTGCCGCTGCAGGAACAAGCTATCGACACAGAGCCCCGCCTGATCAGGCGGCCGAACCTTGGCCTGCCTGCTGTGCTGCAACCCACCGAGCTGGGAGCGCAGTGGGCCGCGCTGATTCGGCCATTGGTGGCCGCGGGCAGCGTGGCCGCCATGGTGCGTGAACTCGCGTTGCAGGCCGAGTTGCTGGCGGTGACAACGGTCGCCAGCGGTGGTCGGTGCTGGCGTCTTCGCGTCGAGCGCGAGACACTGCGCTCACCCAGCCTCGCCGCCAAGCTCGCGACCGCGCTGCACCTCGCGCTCGGCGAGTCGGCGCAACTGGCGGTCGAAGCCGGTGTGGCTCAGGATTGCGTTGCCCTGCGTGACGCGCTGGCGCGTGACACGGCGCTGCGTGAGGCCGAACAGATCATCCACGGTGACCCGGCTGTGCGCGATCTGATGGCACAGTTCGCCACTGCACGCATCGTGCCGGGATCGATCAAACCCCAAACTGCGGAAACCCGCCAAGCCAGGACAGACTGACCATGATGAAGAACCAACTCGCCGGCCTGATGAAGCAGGCTCAGGCCATGCAGGACAACCTGAAGAAGGCGCAGGACGAACTCGCGACGATCGAAGTCACCGGCGAGTCCGGCGCCGGTCTGGTCAAGGTGCTGATCACCTGCAAACACGACGTCAGGCGCGTCACCATAGACCCGAGCCTGCTGGCCGACGATAAAGACATGCTTGAAGACCTGGTGGCTGCGGCTTTCAACGATGCAGTGCGCCGGATCGAGGCCACCACCGCTGAGAAGATGGGCAAGCTCAGTGCTGGCATGCCGCAGATTCCCGGCATGAAGTTCCCGTTCTGAACGATTCAGACCGGGCGGCCTGGATGCTTTGTCGAGCCGCGTGGGTCGTCAGCGCGCTGGTCGAAGCCCAGCGCTCAGGCCTTGCCGGTTTGTTGCAGGCTCGTTTTGGCTGAGCGCAGCCTCGAAGCCTTGATCGACGCGCTGCGGCGGCTGCCAGGCGTGGGCGTGAAGTCGGCACAGCGAATGGCATACCACCTGCTACAGCACGACCGCGACGGCGCGCAGCGTTTGGCCCAGGCGCTTGCCGCCGCCACTGTGTCAGTGCAGCACTGCGACCGCTGCCACACTTTTACTGAAGCCCGCGTCTGTGGTACTTGCAATGACCCGGCGCGCGATGCGCGGCAACTGCTGGTGGTCGAGACCCCTGCTGACCAGGCGGCGATGGAGCGCAGTGGCAGCTACAAGGGCTTGTACTTCGTCCTGATGGGACGGCTGTCGCCGCTCGACGGCGTGGGTCTGGCAGACATCGGCGTGCATCCGCTGCTCGAGCGCGCGGCGGACGGCGTGGTGCAAGAGGTGATTCTGGCGACCGGTTTTTCGGCCGAAGGCGAGGCCACGGCCCATGTGCTGTCGCAGGCCTTGCGTGCCCTGAGCGGCGCCTTGACTGTGACCCGGCTCGCGCGTGGCGTGCCAGTTGGCAGCGAGTTGGAGTATGTCGACATGTCCACACTGGCGCATGCCCTGAGCGACCGGCGTTGACGATGCTGCCAGTTTGGACTGGCCCGCGCATCAGTTCTGCGCCACCCCAGTTCGCGCCGGCGCTGCGGGTTGGCTGAGCCGTTTGGCGCCGCTGTTATTGACGGCGACCCGCACTGCGGGCTTTGCTGCAGGCTTGACCACCATCACCACCACTACCTGGCCGGGCTTGAAATGGCCAGCGACGTTGGTGTTGTTCCAGGACGCAACCTGGGCTGCGGCGACGCGGTAGCGCTGCGCAACGGCCATCACAGTGTCGCCTTTCTTGCCGGCCTTGAAGCTGATCTTGCGCGCCGGTTGCAGTTCTGGTGCCAGCGCCAACATCGCGTGATCGGCGACATGTTCGGTCACATCCGCCAGCGCCAAGGCGTTGCGCGGCACCAGCAAGGTCGAGCCGGCCTTGACCAGCATGCCCTTGGGGATGTTGTTGACATCGCGCAGCTGCTGCTCAGCCATACCGACCTGACGCGCCAAGTCTGCCGGCTTCAGGGTTTTGGGGGCGACCCAGGCAGTCCAACTCGCCAGACTGCCCTTGTGACGGGCAATGGCATGCACGAAGCTGCCGGCGCTGTCATAAGGCAGCAGTACCTGGGGCGTGCCGGCTGCCAGGATCACGGGCTTGTTCATCTGCGGATTGAGTTGTTTGAACTCCTCCAGCGGCAGCCCGGCCAGTCGTGCCGCCAGATCGAGATCGATGTCGCGATCAATCGCCACCGATACGAAATACGGGTGATTTAGCAGCTTGGGCAGGGTCAAGGTAAAGGCCTCTGGCCGCAGCACAATGTTCTTGACTGCCTGCAGCTTGGGCAGGTAGTTGCGAGTCTCATCGGGCATGCGCAGGCTGTCGTAGTCGGTGGCGAGCCCGGCTTTCTGGTTGCGGGCAAGGGCTCGCTGCACATTGCCCTGACCCCAGTTGTAGGCTGCCAGTGCCAGTTGCCAGTCGCCGAACATGCCGTGCAGCACTTGCAAATAGTCCAGCGCTGCGCGGGTCGAGGCGAGCACATCGCGCCTGTCGTCACGGAAGACGTTCTGCCTGAGCGAGAAATCGCGGCCGGTGGCAGGCACGAACTGCCACATGCCCGAAGCCTTGGCCGTGGACAGCGCTTGCGGGTTGTAGGCGCTCTCGATGAAGGGCAGCAGAGCCAGTTCGGTGGGCAGTCCGCGCTTCTTGACCTCCTCGACGATATGGTAGAGATAGCGCCCGCCGCGCTCGGTCATGCGCTGTACATAGTCGGGCCGGCCGGCATACCACTGCTCCCATTTGCGCACCAACTCATTGTCCAGATCTGGCATCGCCAGACCTGTGCGAACCCGCGCCCAAAGGTCGGTCTGGGCTGAGAGAGCATCCAGATCCAGACTCTCAGTGGGCTGCAGAGGGTCGATCGCGATCGCGATCACGACTGGTTCGAGTACGGTGGTTGGCGAAGGCCTGGTGTCAGGTATGGCTGACGGGGGAGGCGAGGTCAACTTCAATGTCAGGACCGGCGCGATATTGGCCTCAACCATTGGCGGCGGCATCAGCTCGGCGAGCGGCGGGCTTGGCGGCGTGGCACAGGCGCTGAGCGCCAGCGTGGTGAGCAGCAAGCCCCAATGCCTGCGGCTGTGGATCCAGAAATTGGCCGGGTGGTCTGGCCGCCGGCTCATTGCAGGCCGCTCGTCCGGTTGCGCATAACCGACGTCGCACCGGTGTTGAGCACGCCCCGAACCCAGCTTGTATCGATCATGTCGGCGCTGTCGTTGTACTTGTGCAGATCGATTTCGAGCGCGCGCGCGATGCTGCCGACACGGTCAAGGCGACGATGCATCACTAGAATGCTGGGTAGCGCAAGCCCTCGGGCATCGTCTGACTCCACGGCCACGGCTCTTCTGCCATCGTGTAGCAGCCAGGTGTGGTTGTCGGAACAAGTGGGCAAGTCGAGGTTTTTCATGATGCGCAGTGCTTCGATTATAGAGTTGGCCCATTGGCTACAAAGTCCGCCTGGCCGTCTGCTGCTGGCCTGGGAGCAGGCTGAACTCGACCGTTCAGTGACCGATCTGTTCGGTTTCCATGCGCTGCAGCTGGGCCTGGCTGAACTCCAGGCCTTGCGGGCCAACCGCATGCCTCAGCGCTGGGTCGCCAGCGATTTTGTGGGCCGATCCGTGCCGGCGATCTGTGCTGCGCACGACGGCTTGACACCGATGGCAAGCGGTCCTTCGCTGCGCTGCGATTTTGATGCCTTGCCTTTCCCGAGCCAGAGCCTGGATCTGGTGGTGCTGCCGCATACGCTGGAACTCGCGCGCGACCCGCACGACACCTTGCGCGAGGTCGAGCGGGTGTTGATGCCCGAGGGCCGTGTCGTGATCGCCGGATTCAACCCGACGAGCCTGTGGGGTTTGCGTCAGAACGCCGGCAGGCTGCGCCGACGTCTGGGCCTGGGTGGTCGTCTCTACCTGCCGAGCAAGGGAGAGCTGATCGGGCCGGGCCGCGTGCGCGATTGGTTGCATCTGCTGGGCTTCGAGGTCGAGCGCGCACGTTTCGGTTTGTGGTGGCCGCCGCTGCGGTCCGAGCCCGGCCTGTCGCGCTTGGCCTGGGCTGAACGTCTCGGTGCGCGCGTCTGGCCCGCGCTGGGCGCGGTGTACTTGATCGAAGCCGTCAAACGAGTGCGCGGCATGCGCTTGGTGGGGCTGGCCCGGCGCAGCAAGCTTGCTCCCCAGGCTGTGCCTGCGGCGTTGGCGCAG
>CALQBT020000088.1 GCA_943328885.2 Bordetella parapertussis
CGTGGGTGAGAACCTTGTCGATCACCAACTGGGTGAAGATGGCCGTGCCCAGGCCCAGCATGTGCAGCATCACCGCGGCAATCGCCACATCGCGGAAAGCGCTGCGCTGGCGCATGATCTCTGGGATGAACCAGCGAAGCCCGAAGGGCTGGTTGGCGTCGAGCAGCCCGTGGTGACGCTTGACCAGGATCGCCTCGCCTGACCAGACAGCGCAGAACTCGGCCTCGCCGACCAGCCTGATCGCGGTGCCAGCGAGTGGGTCGAGAATCGCCAGCTGCGTCACGCCCTCGGCAGACTGCTTGGGAATGCCGGCGACGATCACCGAGTGGCCGTCGCTTCGCCTGGCGATCAGCGGGAACACGCCCTCAAGCGCGGTGAGCTCCTCCCAGCTGAGCCTGACGGCCTGTGCCTTGAAGCCCAATTCGGTGGCCATTCGCACCACCAAGCGGCTGTCGGGCTCGCTCGCGTCGAGCGCAAAGTCATGGACCAGTCGCTCGGGCAGTGCCGCCACCCCATGGTGCTGCGCCAGCGCGGTCAGGCACTGGACGGTGGAGTGGGGATAAGCAGCAGACATGGTTTACAACTGTAACCCACGCCAAGAATAAGCGAAACGCTCTAAAACGACGTAATGTATCAATGTGTCACTTTAAGCCATAAACAACTTAAACGGTTAATATTGGACTTGATGGCTGATGTGGGTCTTGGCGCCCCAGACCCGCCGCCCCTGTGGATCAACAGTCTTTGGCCGATGCGCTACCCATCCTGATCATGAATGCATCTCCCCTCTCCGGCGAGCTAGTGGCTGCCGCGCCGCAACACCAGGCCTTGGACGCGGCGCTGGCCCGTTGTCGTGGTGGGCAGCTTGCGCTGGTCGAACTGATTTCTCTGGCCGAGGGTTTCAATGCCAGCGGCGCTGCCGACTCGGCGGCCGCGTTGTACCGCGCGTGGCTGGCTTCACCACCGCGCGCCCAGGCGATGTTGGCTTTTGCGGCGCATTTCAACCTCGGCGTGTCGCTGGGCGCCAAGGGTGATGCGGCAGGCGCTGAGTTGGCATACAAGGCCGCGATCGTGGCCAAACCGGATTTTTACGAAGCGCAGATCAACCTTGGTTCACAGATCGAGGCACAGAGCCGGCCCGCAGAGGCGCTGGCTTGTTGGCAGCAGGCCGTCGAGCATCCCGGCCTGGCGCTGCCGGCGCAGCGGCCCATGTTGCTGCGGGCCTTGAACAACCTGGGCCGGCTCTATGAGATCGAGCGCCGATACCCTGAGGCCGAAGCTTCGCTGCTGCGCAGCCTTGAAGTGGACGCCAACCAACCCGACGTGCTGCAGCACTGGATCCATTTGCGGCAGAAACAGTGCACCTGGCCGGTGTATTCAGCGGTGGCCGGCATCACGCCTCACGCGATGTTGATGGCCACGTCGGCGTTGGCAATGCTCGCTGGCTGCGACGACCCAGCGCTGCAGTTGCTTGCCGCGACAAACTTTGTCAGCCGCAAGCTGTCGGCACCCACCAAGCCACTGGCGACCGGGCGCATCTACCGGCATCAGCGGCTGCGCGTGGGCTACCTGTCGGGCGACCTGTGCACCCATGCGGTCGGGCTTTTGTTGGCTGACTTGTTCGAACAACATGACCGGGCGCGCGTCGAGGTGTTTGCTTTTTGCTACAGCCTGGAGGATGGCTCCGCTTATCGACACCGGCTGAAGTCGTCTTTTGAGCATTTTGACCGTATTGATGGCTTGACTGACGAACAAGCTGCTCAGCGAATTCTTGACTGCGAAATCGACGTGCTGGTGGACCTGCACGGCTTGAGCGCAGGCACACGGCAGGGCATTCTGGCGCTGCGTCCTGCGCCTGTGCAACTGACCTGGCTCGGCTTCATCGGCACCACAGCGCTGCCCTGGATCGACGGCGTGATTGCTGACCGATTCGCGCTGCCAGAATCGCTGCAGCCGCTGTTCAGCGAGCGCGTGCTCTACCTCGACCCCTGCTTTCTGCCCGGTGATCGGCGGCGCGAGGTCGGCCCGGCCGTCAGCCGTTCGGAGGTCGGACTGCCAGAGGACGCCTTCGTCTTTGCATCGTTCAACAATGCCTACAAGTTGAACCCAGTGATGTTCGACACCTGGATGCGGGTGCTGCGTGCTGTGCCGGGCAGCCTGCTGTGGCTGCTGGATGAAAACCCAACGGCGACCGCTAACTTGACGGCGTTTGCGGCCACGCGCGGCATCTCTGGTGAACGCCTGGTGTTTGCGGCCCGGACGACCATCGCACGTTACCGCGCCAGGCTGCCGCTGGCTGACCTGTTTCTCGACAACCATCCGTACAACGCCGGGTCGACCGCCAACGATGTGCTCTGGGCAGGCGTGCCGATGCTCACGCTGAGTGGCAAGACCTTTGTCTCTCGTATGGGCGGCAGCTTGCTCAATGCGCTGGGACTGCCGGAACTGGTGACGCACAGCCATCTGCAGTACGAAGAGGCCGCCATCGCGCTGGCGCTGGCGCCTGAACGTCTGCGCGGGCTTCGCGAGCGGCTCCACCGGGCACGACACGAGAGCCCCGCTTTCGACATGCCGGCCCTGACGCGAAAGCTCGAAGACCTTTACGAACAAGCGGCGCTTGCTAGCGCGGCCATGCCGACACCCGGCACACTGGGAGCCTGAAGAAATGTTGAGCGACAAATCGATCCTGATCACTGGAGGCACCGGCTCGTTTGGCAAGGCCTTTGTTCGAACCGTGCTGTCCCGCTACCCTGGCATCAAGCGCTTGGTGATCTATTCGCGTGACGAACTCAAGCAGTTCGAGATGGCGCAGCAGTTTTCGTCCCGGGAGCACATGGGGATTCGTTACTTCATAGGAGACATCCGCGACCAAGCCAGGTTGACCCGCGCGCTCGAAGGCATCGATGTTGTGGTTCACGCGGCCGCGCTGAAGCAGGTTCCTGCTGCAGAGTACAACCCCTTCGAGTGCATCAAGACCAATGTGCTGGGCGCACAGAACTTGATCGAGGCTTGCCTGGATAACAAGGTGCAGCGGGTGGTGGCGCTCTCGACCGACAAGGCCGCGGCGCCCATCAACCTCTATGGCGCCACCAAGTTGTGTTCAGACAAGTTGTTCGTCGCTGCCAACAACATCGTCGGGCATCGCGACCTGCGTTTCAGTGTCGTCCGCTACGGCAATGTGATGGGCAGCCGCGGCTCGGTGATCCCCTTCTTCAATGAGCGCCGCGCCTCTGGTGTTTTGCCGATCACCGACCCGCAGATGACGCGCTTCAACATCTCCTTGCAAGAAGGTGTGGACATGGTGTTGTGGTCGATTGAGCACGCCTGGGGCGGCGAGATCCTGGTGCCCAAGATTCCGTCGTACCGGATCCTGGATCTGGCGCAGGCCATCGCGCCGGAGGCTGAGCACCGCGTGGTCGGCATCCGCCCCGGAGAGAAGATCCATGAGGAGATGATCACCGCGAGCGACAGCCCCAATACCGTGGACATGGGCAGGTACTATGCCATTCTTCCCAGCGGCAGTACTTATTCGATAGAGGATTATTGCGCCCGGATGCAAGGCACGCCGGTAGCTCCAGGGTTTGCCTATGACAGCGGCAGCAACGACGACTTCCTCAGCGTGGCGCAACTCCGCGAGATGATCGCCGCCGAAACTGGATCAGCCCATGCCCACTGATATGGCTGTGATCCCTTACGGCCGCCAAGACATCAACCAGACCGACATCGATGCGGTGGTCGAGGTGCTGCGCGGCGACTTCTTGACGCAGGGACCGGTGGTCCCGGCATTCGAATCAGCAGTCGCGAAGTATTGCGGTGCGCAGCACGCAGTGGCGGTCAACAGCGCCACCAGCGCTTTGCACATCGCATGCCTAGCTTTAGGCGTGGGGCCGGGCGATGTGGTTTGGACCACGGCGATCACTTTTGTCGCCAGCGCCAACTGTGCGCTGTATTGTGGTGCCACCGTCGATTTCGTCGATATTGACCCCCAGACCTACAACCTGAGTGTTGCGTGCCTGGCAGAAAAACTGGCGCTGGCCGAACGCAGTGGCAACCTCCCCAAGGTCGTGATCCCCGTGCATTTGTGCGGTCAACCCTGCGACATGGCAGGCATCCATGCGCTCAGCCTGCGCTACGGATTCAAGATCATCGAGGACGCGTCACATGCCATTGGTGGCAAGTACAAAGGCGAGCCCATCGGTAGCGGGCGTTACAGCGCGATCACCGTGTTCAGCTTTCACCCGGTCAAGATCATCACGACCGGCGAAGGTGGCATGGCCATGACCAACGATGCTGACCTGGCCCGCCGCATGCAGTTGCTGCGCAGCCACGGCATCACGAGCGACCCGGCCTGCATGCAAGGGCGGCCTCAGCATGAAATCTGGAACTATCAACAAATAGAACTCGGTTTCAACTACCGCATGACCGATATTGCTGCTGCGCTTGGCTTGAGCCAGTTGCAGAGACTGCCTGAATTCATTGAAAGTCGCGCTGCGATTGCCAGGCGATACGACGAGCAGCTAACAGGTCTGGCATTGTCGACGCCGTGGCAGCATCCAGACAGTCATTCGGCATACCATCTGTATGTGATCAGGCTAAGGCTTGACGTCATCACCCAGCGCGAGGTGTATGAACGTTTAAGAGCCGCCAATATTGCTGCGAATCTACACTACATTCCAGTCTATCGGCAACCGTTTTACGAGAGTATGGGGTTCAAGCCCGGCTATTGCCCGAATGCTGAAAACTTTTACAACGAAGCAATCAGCATTCCAATGTATTCGACATTGACGATAATACAACAAGATCGCACCGTAGCGGCGGTCAAGCATGCAACGATGTCATCGTAATTGAATGATGTGGGAAAATCTAGGCAACCCGCAGGCGCTAGCAAATGATGTCAGGTTGGATTTGTGATAATTCCCGAGAATGGGTCAACAATTCTACAAAAATAAACATTATGATGAAATCTTTCAAGACGCAACAAGAAGAATTTTGGGTTGGGGAATTTGGCAATGAATACAGTGATCGGAATGTAGGTGAAGGCTGGATAGCCTCTAATACGGCACTTTTTTCCAAAATTCTCACGCACTGTCATCCCGCCGTCTCGCTGATAGAGTTCGGTGCCAATATCGGACTGAACCTTCGTGCCATTCGCAGCCTGCTGCCGAGCATCGAATTGTCAGCGATAGAAATCAATGCGCAGGCGGTTGGACAATTGCACGACTGGGCGGAGGTCGCGCATGTCTTTCACATGTCGATCCTCGACTTCGTACCGCAACGCACTTGGGATATTTCGCTTATCAAAGGCGTGCTCATCCATATCAATCCGAATGAGCTGCAAGGCGTCTACGAAAAGCTCTACCAGTCTAGCAATCGCTACATTATCGTCGCCGAGTACTACAACCCCAGTCCGGTCGAGGTGCGTTACCGCGGCCATGAGGGCAAGTTGTTCAAGCGTGACTTTGCAGGAGAGTTGATCGACAAATACCCTGACCTTCAACTGGTCGACTATGGGTTTGTCTGGCGGCGCGACCCACATTTCCCGCAGGACGACACGACCTGGTTCTTGTTGGAGAAACGCTAAGCCATGGGCGTCGCGTTGAGAGCGGCCGCATCGATGCGGATTGGTTGCGGCCAGGTGATGGGCTGCATTTCGCGCGCCGCTCTTGATCTGCGAGATATACATGGGTCGAAGATTAGCGTGAGCGTGCACGACATGTCGATCGACACCCAACACTGCTGCCATCGCCTGGGTTTCCGCCCCAGTGACTTCCCGGTACCCAGGCCTTTTGCGGTGCTGCGCTGTCGCGGCCACTCTTACCCGCACTCAGCGCTGTCCAACAGACCCGAGTGGTCCACGCGCGGCGCGTGGCCCGTGTCCAACGGTTGAGACTCAACTCATGAAGATCGCCGTCATTCCAGCCCGAGGCGGTAGCAAACGTATTCCGCGCAAGAACATTCGCGAGTTCGCGGGCCGGCCGATGATTGCCTATGCAATCGACGCGGCGCACGCGAGTGGCCTGTTCGACCACGTGCTGGTCTCGACCGACGATGCCGAGATCGCGCAGATCGCTCAGCGCCATGGCGCCGAAGTGCCGTTCAAGCGCCCGCCCGAACTTGCGGACGACCACACGCCCACGGTGCCCGTGATCGTGCATGCCATCCAGGCTTGCCGCAGCCTCGGCTGGCCGGTTGAGCACGTGTGCTGCATCTACCCCGGCGTCCCCCTGATCCAGGCGGACGACATCGCCGCCGCACTGGCGCTGCTCGACAGCGCGGGCGGCGCCGGCTACACCTTCCCGGTGACGCCGTTCCCGTCGGCGATCCAGCGCGCCCTGCGCCGCGCGCTCGACGGCCGTGTCGCGCCCTTCCACCCCGAGCACGTCAACACCCGCACGCAGGATCTTGAGCCCGCGTTCCACGACGCCGGCCAGTTCTACTGGGGACTGGCGGACACCTGGCTGGCGGGACTGGCGATCCACGCGAACGCCCACACGATGGTGTTGCCCGAGTGGCGCGTGATCGACATCGACACGCCCGCCGATTGGGCGCGCGCCGAGGCACTCTTTCGCGCCTTGAGCGACCAAGGCCTACGATGAGAGTTGCGCTGCGTGTCGATGTGTCGCGCCAAATCGGCACGGGCCATCTGCTGCGTTGCGCCGCGTTAGCGCGCGCGTTGAGCGACGTCGACGCCGACGTGTGCTTTGTCATGCGGGATTTAGGCCTAGACAGGGTTGATTGGCTGCGCGCGCAGGGTTTCGAGTCGACGCTGCTACCACCGCCTGCGCAAGGCCTCGACAGCCTTGCCGCCAATCCTGCAATCAACCATGCCGCTTGGGCAGGCGTGACCGACGAAACCGACGTCATGCAAACGGTACAAGCCCTGCGCGGCTCGGTGATCGACTGGTTGGTCATTGACCACTACAGCTTCGACCAGCGCTGGCATCGCGCCGTCGCGGCTGCGCTGGGTTGCCAAATTGCCGTGATCGACGACCTCGCCGACCGTGACTTGGCTGCTGACTTGCTTGTCGACCACAACCAGCACCGCGACCATCGTGCGAAGTATGGTGAGCATCTGCCGAGTGCTGCCGTGCTGCTCGGCGGACCACGCTACGCCCTGCTGGGTGCGGTCTTCGCCGACGCGCCGCGCTGTCAGATTCAACACGGGGTGGACAGCATCGGCGTTTTCATGGGCGGCGTAGACGAACGCAATGCCTCGCTCGCCGTGCTCGCAGCAATAGATTGGGCAGGTTTCGAAGGCAGGGTTGAGATCGTCACGACCTCAGCCAATCCACATCTGCCGGTCTTGGGCCGGGCTGTGGCGGCACGCCAGGCCACGACGCTGTCGATCGATCTGCCCAACCTTGCCGCCTTCTTCGCAAGGCACGACCTGCAGATCGGCGCCGGCGGCGGTGCCACCTGGGAGCGCTGCTGCATCGGCGCCCCGACGCTCGCCGTGGTGGTGGCCGACAACCAGTTGGCTGTCGTGCCCGAACTCGTGTCTATGGGCGTTTTGGCCACCGCGCAACCGGCCTCGTCGCTCGATGCGGATGTTCTCGGCAGCGCCATCCGCGAAATGATCGCCGCAACGCCACGTCGACGTGCCCTCGCCGAGCGCTCGCGCGCACTCGTCGATGGCCTGGGCGCACGCCGCGTGGCGCTGCGCATGGCAGGCCATAGCTTGACGGTGCGGCCGGCCATCGCCGATGACGCCGCGATGCTGCACCAATGGCGCAATCATCCCGAGACGCGCCGCGTTTCACGCGACGCGGGCGAGATTTCATTGGCCGACCACTGGGCTTGGCTGCAGCGCACGCTGACTGATGCTGCGCGAACCCTGCTGGTGGGCGAGGTTGGCCGCGTCCCTGTGGGTGCGATCCGCTTCGACCGTTTGGCCGACGCGCGCGCCGAGGTCTCGCTATACCTCGACCCCGGACTGCACGGCCTGGGCCTAGGTGCTGCGCTGCTGCGTGCTGGCGAGCGCAGCGTTCCGCAAGACCACCATCTGCTCGCCGCAGTGCTGCCCGGCAACGAGGCCTCGACGCGCCTGTTTGCCGGTGCAGGCTACCTGTCTGCTGGCCCTGGTGCCTGGATCAAGACCGCCGCCCAGCGAATTCCCCGGAACCCGACCCTATGATCAAAATTGGAAACCGCGAGATTGGCATGCATGTGCGCCCTTATCTCATTGCCGAGATGTCGGGCAATCACAACCAGTCGCTGGACCGCGCCCTGGAGATCGTCACTGCCGCCGGCCGGGCCGGCGCCGACGCAGTGAAGCTGCAGACCTACACCGCCGACACGATGACGCTGGACGTGCGAACGGCCGGCTTCGTGATCGATGACCCCAAGAGCCTGTGGGCAGGGCGCCAGCTTTACGAGCTATACCAGGAGGCGCACACGCCGTGGGAATGGCACCGGCCGATCATGGAGCGAGCCGCATCACTGGGCATGCACTGTTTCAGCACGCCTTTCGACGATAGCGCCGTCGACTTCCTC
>CALQBT020000089.1 GCA_943328885.2 Bordetella parapertussis
CTTGGGCTGACGGTCGAACCGGTAATGTCCCGGCAACCTGGGCAACCAGCGACCTTCGGCGGTGATCAATTCGACGCTGTCCTTGTCGCCAGACAGCGGATCGATCAAGCGCAAGGCCAGCGTGCCGGCATCCAGCCACAGCACCAGCGCTTGCTCGTCCAGACGCCGCAGCGTCAGATCGACATCAGCGCCCAACCGGACCGTGCTGCTGCCCAGGTGCAACTCAGCGCGGCCACCGGGGCCGGTGCGCAGGCGGTCGCCAGCGACCAACGGCCAGTTGCGCGACAGCTGTTGCGAGCTGCCGATCCAAACGCCGCTGGCGCGGTCGTACCAGGTCACGTCGCCGTCCAAGCGGCTCAGGCTGCCGACAAGCGCAGGCCATTCGGCCGGCGAAGTCTGGGCCGCCGTCGACAACGGCGCCAGTCCCATCACCAACACAGCCAAGCACCAGGCCCATACGCCCAGCCAATACCGTACCCAGCCTATGAGCGCCCTACCACCCCATGCATCGGCAAGCATCCTGACTCCCGCCACCCATCATGGGCACGCTCTGTCTTTAACGCCGTCAAAGCCCTCCAGGCTGACGCTGATCCGGCGTCAGCGGTACTGAATTACTCGGTGGTCGGCGAATTTCGTGGGCAACCCTCTTGCAGTCCCACCCATTCGCCAGATTGAAGCCCGATGCGCCTCAGTCATCACCCGCGTCTTCGCCCAGCGCAGGGAACAGCACGCTGGTAAAGCCCAGTTGGGTCAAGTCGCGCATGCGGGTCGGGTAGAGGCGACCGATCAGGTGGTCGCATTCGTGCTGCACCACCCGGGCATGAAAGCCCTCGGCCTCGCGCTCGATCGCCCGCCCCTGCGGGTCCTGCCCGGTGTAGCGGATGCGGGTCCAGCGCGGCACCAGTCCGCGCAGCCCTGGCACGGATAGACAACCCTCCCAGCCGTCCACCTCGTCAGCCGACAAGGGCGTGATCTGCGGATTGAGCAACACCGTCAGCGGCAACGGTGGTGCCTCCGGGTAGCGCTGGTTGTGCTCGAAACCGAAGATCACGAGTTGCAGGTCGACCCCGATTTGCGGCGCGGCCAGGCCGGCGCCGTTGGCCGCGACCATGGTGTCGTGCATGTCGTCGACCAGCGCCGCCAACTCGGCGGTGCCGAAAGTGCGCACCGGTTGTGCCACCCGCAGCAAACGCGCGTCGCCCATTTTCAAAATCTCACGAACTGCCATCTCCGAACCTCCTCACGAATTGAACCCCGCGCCCGGGTTGACATCGGCATCCAGCCTGCGCACTTGGGTCAGGACTGGCCCGCGGGCAACTCGCCCAGCAAGGCCCGCAACCCGGCTTCATCGAGCACCACCAGGCCCAGCTCGCGGGCTTTGTCCAGCTTGGCACCGGCCTCTTCGCCAGCGACCACATAGTGTGTCTTCTTCGACACCGATCCCGCGACCTTGCCACCTGCGGCCTCGATCAAGGCCTTGGCCTGGTCGCGCCCCAGCGTGGGCAGGGTGCCGGTCAGCACCAGCGTCATGCCGGCCAGCGACTGCGGCGCTGCGATCGCGGCCTCGCCTTCGGTCCAGTCGATGCCTGCGGCACGCAGTTGCTCGACCACCTCGCGGTTGTGCGCTTGGTCGAAGAAAGCACGGATGCTTTGCGCCACGACCGGGCCGACATCAGGGACCGCGAGCAAGTCCTCGCTGCTGGCGTCCATCACCCGGTCGAGGCTGCCGAAATGCCTGGCCAGCTCCTTGGCCGTGGCCTCGCCAACATGGCGGATGCCCAGCGCATAGAGAAATCTCGGCAGCGTGGTGTGCCGGCTCTTGGCCAAGCCGGCCACCAAGTTGTCGGCGCTCTTGTCGCCCATGCGGTCGAGCACTACCAGCTTGGCCAAGCCCAGGTTGTAGAGCTCGGGCAAGGTGCGAATCAGGCCGCTGTCGACCAGTTGGTCGACCCGCTTGTCGCCCAGACCTTCAATATCCATCGCCCGGCGACTGGCGAAGTGCAGGATCGCTTGCTTGCGCTGGGCCGGGCAGAACAGCCCGCCGGTGCAGCGATGGTTGACCTCGCCTCGTCCACGCAACACCGCGCTGCCACAGGCCGGGCAAGACCCTGGCATTTGAAAGTTCGACACATAGCCGGCCCGCTCGCCGCCCGCGCCGATCACCCGCCCCACCACCTCGGGGATCACATCGCCGGCGCGCCGAACAATCACCTGGTCACCCACCCTCACCCGCTTGCGGCGCAGCTCGAACAGGTTGTGCAACGTGGCGTTGCTCACCGTCGTGCCGCCCACGAAGACCGGCGCGAGCTTGGCCACCGGCGTGAGCTTGCCGGTGCGCCCGACCTGGATCTCAATGCGTTCGAGTTGGGTGATCTGCTCCTGCGCCGGGTACTTGTGTGCCACCGCCCAGCGTGGCTCGCGGGTGACAAAGCCCAGGCGTTGCTGCAGCGCTACCGCGTTGAGCTTGTAGACCACGCCGTCGATGTCGAAAGGCAGCGCGTCGCGACTCGCACCCATCGCACGGTGAAACCGCAGCAGCCCAGCCGCGCCCTGGCACACAGCGCGGTCAGCGCAGACCGGCAGGCCCATCGCGCTCAGCGCGTCTAGCGTCGCGCTATGGGTCGCTGGCTGGTCCCAGCCCCGCACCTCGCCCAGACCGTAGGCAAAGAAGCTCAAGGGCCGCTGGGCCGAGATGGCCGGGTCGAGTTGGCGCACCGCGCCAGCCGCGGCGTTGCGCGGGTTGACGAAGGTCTTGTCACCGCGCTCGCGCTGGCGTTCGTTCATGCGCTCGAAATCATCGCGCCTCATGTAGACCTCGCCGCGCACCTCGAGCACTGGTGCCGTGCAACCGTGCAAGCGCAGCGGGATCTGGGCGATGGTGCGGATGTTTTGCGTCACGTCCTCACCGGTCTCGCCATCGCCGCGGGTGGCCGCCTGCACCAGCAAGCCCTGCGCATAGCGCAGATTGATTGCCAAGCCGTCGAACTTGAGCTCTGCGCTGTACTCCACCGCCGGCGCATCACTGGTCAGCTCAAGTTCGCGCCGCACCCTGGCATCAAAGGCCTGCGCGCCGCTGGCCTCGGTGTCGGTCTCGGTGCGGATGCTGAGCATCGGCACGGCATGGCGCACCGGCGAAAAACCTT
The DNA here is from genome assembly GCA_943328885.2 of Bordetella parapertussis. GTDB lineage: Bacteria > Pseudomonadota > Gammaproteobacteria > Burkholderiales > Burkholderiaceae_C > Pseudaquabacterium > Pseudaquabacterium parapertussis_A. The sequence goes on from CALQBT020000089.1 coordinate 3,144, forward strand.
CCAGCACCTGGCCGATCACGCGTTGGGTCGGTGAGTCGACGCTGCGCAGCGCGGGGTGTTCGGTCTCGATCGCCTGCAACTCCTGGAACAGGCGGTCGTACTCGGCATCCGGGATCTCGGGCGAATCCTGGACGTAGTAGCGCTGGGCATGGTGCTGCAGCCATGCCCGCAACTCGATGGCACGGCTTGCTGGACTCTGCGGATCGACAGCTTGCGCTGGGGTGCCGATCGACATCGGTGACTTTCGCACTCAGCTGAACAAGCGCCGCGCCGCAGCTGAGCCTGCCGCGAGATCACGCGCTGCCAGTGCCTCATACAGCGCAGCCAAGTCCTCGCCAATGGCCGCGAAGGCATGCAGGGTGATGGGGCGACCGGTGTCATCGATCATCGACCCGTCCATCTCGGCCGCGAGCAGTCGGGCGGCCTGGTGCCAGGCCGGATAGGGTTCCGCACTCTCAGCGGTCTGCGGCACGTCCAGCGTCAACTGAAGTTCGCGAACCGCCGCCTGACCAGGGTCCTCGGCCAACGCGGCCTGAGCGTCGAAGGCCAGCACCAGTACCGGCGGCGACCCGTCCTCGGCGCCCGGCAGCACCAGCCGACCCGGCACCACACCTGGGACAAAACCGTGGCGCTGAGCGCTTTGCTGCAGGTAGCCCACACTCCAAGCCGCCGCGTTGGCTCGCAAGCTCAGGCTGAGTTGGGCATCATGAGCGCTGGCAAAGACATCGAGCTCGCGGGCCCGCGCCACCACATCGACCATGTCGGGCAGCTCAGCCAAGGCGCCTATGCTGTCGGCAAAATCCTGCACTTTCTGCACGAATTCGGAATACTCGATCTGGCTGAGCGCACCGCCCCGGTTGGCGAGCTGCACGCCGGCCTGGAGCTCGAGATAACGCTGCCCGGCAACAGGAAACTCCCAGCTGCTGCTGTCGGCGTTGAAACCTTCGATCATGAACGGCTTGGTGCCGACACGCCGCGTTGGCGGCAAATGCGCCAGCGCCAGTTCAGCGCTGATGGCGATGTCCAGCCGCAGACTCGCAATGGCGTCGATCAAGGGATCGAGCCGGGCTGTCTTGCGCAGCGCGGTCGGGCGCAGATCGGCCGGCCTGGCAGACACAGGCTCGACCTCGTCGCTCGCCGCGGCCGCGGCCAGGGCCAGCACCATCGAGGGTTCAACGCGACCATCGTCGGCACCTTCGGCCTGTCTTGGTCTGGCCCTGCGCGAGCGCCACAGGCCTTGCACCAGCACGCCGACCAGCACCAGCGCTCCCGTCAGCGCCAGACCTTCCATCAGGTTGATCGTCACGCTGCCTCCGCCAAGCCCACAGCCGCTTCCATGTCCACCGCCACGATCCGCGAAACCCCTTGCTCTTGCATCGTCACCCCTATCAGTTGCTCGGCCATTTCCATGGCGATCTTGTTGTGGCTGATGAACAGGAACTGCGTACCCTTGCGCGACATCTCGGCCACCAGCCTGGCGTAGCGCTCGGTGTTGGCATCGTCGAGCGGCGCGTCGACCTCGTCGAGCAGGCAAAACGGCGCCGGGTTGAGCATGAAGATCGCGAACACCAGCGCGATCGCCGTCAAGGCCTTCTCGCCGCCCGACAACAAGTGGATGGTCGAGTTCTTCTTGCCCGGCGGCTGCGCCATCACCTGAACGCCGGCGTCGAGGATCTCGTCGCCGGTCATCTGCAAGCGCGCCGTGCCGCCGCCAAACAGGCTGGGGAACATCCGGCCAAAATGCTCGTTGACCTGGTTGAAGGTCGCTCCCAGCAGATCGCGGGTCTCGAGGTCGATCTTGCGGATCGCGTCTTCGAGCGTGTTGATCGCGTCGCTGAGGTCGGCGACCTGCGCATCGAGAAAAGTCTTGCGCTCGCGCGCAGCGATCAACTCATCGAGCGCGGCCAGATTGACCGCCCCCAGCGCGGCGATCTCACGCGTGATGCGGTCGATCTCGCCTTGCAGACCCCCGAGCTTGACCTGACCGGCCTCAATCTCGGCGCCCAGCGCAGCCAGGTCGACCTGCGCTGCCGTGAGCTGCTCGAGGTACTGCGCGCCCCCGAGCTGCGCGGCCTGCGCCTCGAGCTGCAGCTTGGTGATCTCGTCGCGTAAGGGCTGCAGGCTGCGCTCGAACTGCATGCGCTGCTCGTCGGCCGCTCGCAGTGGCGCCGACAAGCCGTCGTACTCGCTGCGCTGGGCGCCCAGCGCCTGCTCGCGCTCGAGCTTGAGCGCCAGCGCCGTCTGCAAGCCAGCCTGGGCCGCAGCGTCATTGAGCGATCCGAGTTCGAGCTCGAGCTGCTCGCCGGCCTGGGCATTGCTGGCCGCCTGGTGTTGCGCTGTTTCGATCGCACGCTGTAACTCGGCGCGTCGCGCAGCCAAGGCGCGGGCCTGGAACTGCGACTCCTGGGCCCGACGCTCCAGCGCCCGGCCCTGCTCGCGCGCGTCGCCGAGCCGGCGCTCGGCGGCCATCACCGCTTCCTCGAGCTCAGCGTGTCGCTCCTGGTGGTTGGCGAGTTGCAGGTCGAGCTCCTCGAATCGCGCCTCGCCGATGGCCTGCCGCTCGTCCAGGGACTGCAGTTGGCCATCGACCTCAGCCAGTTCATCGTCGAGCTGGCCGCTTCTGGCCTGGGTCGCTTCGGCCTGCTGGCTCAGGCGCAGCAACTCGACCTGCAACTGGTGGGCGCGGGTCTGGGTCTCGGCCGCCTCACGCCGTGCGGCGATCAAACGCAGATTGGCCTCGGTGCAAGCGGCTTCGATGCGAACCAGCGCGCTGCGCGCCTGTTCGCTGATCAGCGCCTGGGCGCGGCTCTCGCGGTCGAGGTTCTCGATCTCCTGGGCCCGCGCCAGCAGGCCGGCCTGCTCCGAATCGGGGGCGTAGAAAGCCACCGCATGGGCGCTGACGGCATGGCCTTCACGCGTCATCATGACCTCGCCATGGCCCAGTTCGGCGCGCTGGGCCAGCGCCTGGTCCAGGCTGATCGCGGTGTACACGCCTTCCAGCCAATCGCCGAGCAAGGCCTTCAGGCCGCTGTCATCGATGTTCTGACCGAAGCGAAGCAGGTCGGACAAGCACGGCAAGGTGGGCCTCGCGCTGGCCGCAGCCCGCCCGTCGGGAGGCAAGGTGTAGAAGGCCAACCGGGCCGGCGGTGCGTCGCTGGCGAAAGCGCGCAGCGTATCGATGCGGCCCACCGCCAGCGCGCTCAGTCGCTCGCGCAACACCGCCTCGAGCGCGGTCTCCCAACCCGGCTCGATGTGAAGCCGGGTCCACAGCCCGGTCAAGGACTCCAGCCCATGCTTGACCAGCCAGGGCTTGAGCTTGCCCTCGGTCTGCACCTTGTCTTGCAGGGCCCGCAGCGCCGACAGCCGCGCGGACAACTGGGCTTGCTGGCCGACCTCGTGGTTGGCGGCCTGCTGCAGCGCGCGGCGCTGTTCGTCCAATCCCGGCGCTTGGTCTTGCAGTTCTTGCCGTTGAGCTTCGGCGATGGCCTGGCTGTCGTCGGCAGCGGCACTTCGGGCCTGCAAGCCGCTGAGCTGCTGCAGGTCGGGCGAGGCCAAGGCCTTGCGTTCGCCCTGCAGGCGCTCGCGTCGACCACGCAGCTGACGGGTCTGCTCGTCGACGTTGCGGCTGTCGGCCGCCAGCACGGAGATCTGCTGCTGTATCTGGTTGACCTGCACACGCTGGGCGTTGGCGAGAGCCTGTGCGGCACGCAAGGCGTCTTCGACATCGGGTTGCAGCGCAGCCTGCTCCTCGACCTGGGCCGACAGCAGCTCGGCCTGCTCTTGCGCCGACTCGATCTGCTCGGCGATCGTCTCGAGCTCGGCCTGGGCGTCGTCGTGACGCTGCTGCCACTGCCCCGTCTGGGACTGCAGGTCGACCAATCTCTGCTGCACCCGCTGCCGACCTTCGACCACGTAGCGTATGCGCTCTTCGAGTCGACTGACCTCGAGCGAAGCCTCGGCCAACGCGCCTTGCGCGCTGTGCAGGCCGTCGCTGGCAGCGTAATGGGCTTGGCGCACCGTCTCCAGACCAGCTTCAACATGCCGAAGTTCGGCCAGCCGCGATTCGAGCGAATTGGTCGCCTCGAAGACGGACTTTTGAACACGTTGCGCTTCGGTGGCCGCGTCACGATGCTTGAGGAACCAGAGTTGGTGCAGCTTGAGCGTGCCCGAATCCTGCAGCCGCTGGTAGCGAACCGCGACTTCGGCTTGCCTATCCAACTTGTCGACATTGGCGTTGAGCTCGCGCAGGATGTCATCGACCCGGATGAGGTTCTCGCGGGTGTCCTTGAGTCGGTTTTCGGTCTCGCGCCGGCGCTCCTTGTACTTGGACACACCCGCAGCCTCTTCCAGGAACAAGCGCAACTCTTCGGGCCGCGACTCGATGATGCGGCTGATCGTCCCCTGGCCGATGATCGCGTAGGCGCGCGGCCCGAGGCCGGTGCCCAGGAAGACGTCCTGCACATCGCGCCGTCGCACCGCCTGGTTGTTGATGAAGTAGCTGCTGCTGCCCTCGCGGGTGAGCACCCGTTTGACAGCGATGTCGGCAAAGCTGCTCCACTGGCCGCCGGCGCGCGCGTCCTCATTGGAGAACACCAACTCGACGCTGGCGCGGCTGGCCGGCTTGCGCAGGCCCGAGCCGTTGAAGATCACGTCCTGCATGCTCTCGCCGCGCAACTCGCTGGCCTTGCTCTCGCCCAACACCCAGCGCACCGCGTCCATGATGTTGGACTTGCCGCAGCCGTTCGGACCGACCACACCCACCCGCTGGCCTGGCAGCGCAAAGGTGGTGGGCTCGGCGAATGACTTGAAGCCCGAGAGCTTGATCTGGTTCAGACGCATGCGCGACAACAGCCTGCAGCCGATTCAACCCGCCGGTCGACCACTGCAAGTATTTGATTTTTATGGGTTAATTGGACATTCAATGGCAGTCCAAAGAGTCCCAATGATAGCATCGCCACCCCTTCCAGACCGCGCGCTGTCAACCCCGCAGCCCAGACCCGCCATGGCCAAGAAATCCGCCAAACCCGTCGCACCGGCGCTGAACGAGCGTGCAACACCGACCCATCCGCCCAGCGTGCCGTCCAAAGACCTGCAAGTCTTCGAGAACCCGGCGCCCGGCCGCGACTACCTGATCCAGTTCCAGGTGCCCGAGTTCACCTGCCACTGCCCGCTGACCGGACAGCCCGACTTCGCCCATTTCACGATCGAGCTGATCGCCGACCGGCTGTGCCTGGAACTCAAGAGCCTGAAGATGTACTTCTGGAGCTACCGCAACGAAGGCGCGTTCCACGAGAAAGTCACCAACACCGTGCTGGACGACATCGTCCAGGCGATCGCCCCGCGCTTC